>JABDDQ010000037.1:0-1191 GCA_013287545.1 Bacteroidota bacterium
ATGGTTTGTACAACGTTTAGGGTTGGTCCGGCATTATTATTAAGCGTTATAGTTGTTGTTTGGGTACAACCGCTTACATTATCTGTTACAACCACTACATAAATGCCTGCACACAATCCGCCAACAGTTGGCGTAGTTGCGCTACCTGCATTAATGCCCCATAAATAAGAATAGTTGCTTGAACCAATAACCGTTACAGTAATAGAGCCGTTACATACAGTACAGCTGGGTGATACATTTGTATTGGTTACTGTAAACGATTGCGGCGCTGTAATAGTAACTGTTTGAGTAGCTATACAACCTAAAGAATCTTTTACTTGTACAAAATATGGGGTTGTAGTGTTGGAGCATAAAGCTGATACTACCGAAGATGTTGAAACGGGAGTAACATTAGGCCATGTGTAGGTGTAAGGAGCTAAACCTCCGGACGCAGTTACCGTTGCAGAACCACTGCATGTTGTATTACAGGCTACATTAGTAGAAGTCAATGTTAATGTAGGTGCACCACTGCTACTTACCGGAATTTGGAAAGTTTGAGTACAACCTAAATTATCAGTAATGTTTACTTGGTAAGGACCTGCACAAATATTACTTAAAGAAGATCCATTACTTGGAGGACTGGTCCATGTGTAAGTATAAACTGGTCCATTACCTCCGCTTGGTGTTACTGTAATATTACCATTACATTGTCCACAAGCCGGGTTTGTAACAACTGTATTAGGATTAATTGCACTTGGCGAAATAATGCTAATTGTATCGTAAGCCTGACAGCCCGAATGGTCTGTGATGGTTGCTGTATAAGTGCCACCACATAAATTAGTAGCAAAATTTCCCACTTGGCTGGCGGGGTCATTCCAAGTTATTGTTATGGGAGCGGTTCCCCCAACTATATTTAATACGGTTGCTGTTCCGTTACAATTACCAAAACAAGTTACATTGGTTGCCGAAATACTTGAAGTAATAACTGAAGCAGGTGGAACAGTATAAGTAAAGGTACGAGTACAACTTACAGAATCTGTTATAGTTACAGTATGTGTGCCTGCTGCTAAGTTTGTAAACGCATGTGAAACAGATGGACCAAAAATTCCACCACCATCAATTGAATATTCGTAACCATTTGCAAAATGAGTTCCGCCTGATGCCATACTGGTTATAGAGCCATTATTTATACCAAAACAAGTCGCACTGGTA
>JABDDQ010000037.1:1201-21874 GCA_013287545.1 Bacteroidota bacterium
ATGCTGGGGCTATCATGTATTTGTGTTGGTTCACTAATGCTAAATGAAGTAATTGTTTTACAACCAATGGCATCTGTTACAATAGAGATGTAAGTAGAGTCGCATAAACCTGATGCTATAGAAGTAGTTGCTGTACTAACTACCGACCCAACGGTAGGTGGTGAGTTCCAGGCAAATATAAATGGAGAAGCTCCACCGGTTACTTCAACTGATGCTGCGCCATTACAGGTTCCATAACAGTTTGCATTAGTGGTTGCTGTAGTTACAGTAGGGCCACCGGAGTTTGTTACTGTTGCTAACAATGTATCGGTACAACCGTTAGAGTCGGTTAATTTTATACTGTAAATGCCAGCTGATAGGTTCGGGCAAGTATATGAAGACCCGCATGATGTTGGATTAACCCACTGAACACTTACTGTACCCGTTCCGTTAGCGCTATTTATAATGATGGAACCATTAGATTGATTACAAGTTGCTGGTGTTTTAGAGTAAAGTAGACTTAAACCTGTTGGATTATTTAAAACATTATTAGTTGTATCCTTACAATTATTAGCATCTGTTATTATAAGTTCATAATTGCCTGAGCTTAAATTAGTAGCGTTAGGTGAATTTCCTGCAACTGCCGGTATCCATTGATAAGAATAAGCTCCTGTTCCTCCATGGGTAATCGATAAAATACTACCATTTGAATAACCAACACACGCAGGCGGGTTTAATGTAAAGCTTGGAGATATTTGGGGTGGTGATGTAAGGGTAAACGATTGCGAAACGGAACAGCCGTTGCTGTCAGCTGCAATGGCTGTATAACCAAAATTCCCGCTTAAATTTGTTACAGCGCTACAAGTAGGGCAACTAACACCTGTCCAACTAAGCGTATATGGCGGGGTACCAGCTGCCGTATAAGGAGTGCCGCCTGAAACTGCAGTTATAGTAGCACTTCCGTTTGCTAAATTAAAACAGGTTGGGTTGGTTGATGCTGTAGTTATAGTCAACACGCTTGGTTTGGTAATAGTAAAATTAACAGTGTCTGAACAAGCGTTAGCATCATAAATAATTACTTGGTAACTACCGGGTGCAACAGCACTTACTGTTGGTGTTGTAGGATTACCGGTAGTATTCCAATTAACTGTATAAGTACCGGTGCCACCCGTTGGTGTTACAGTAGCAGCACCTGTAGAACCTCCATTACATAAATTGTTAGTTTTTACAAAATTAGGATTTATGACCGCGGGCGCAGTTATAGTAAATGTACTTTGTACATTACAATTATTGGCATCGTTAACAGATAATGTATAAGTATCAGGTGATAAACCTATAACGTTTGAAACGCCTACCCCCTGCGCAACTACAACGTTCGATGAATTTGTCCAAGTGTATGTATAGGCCGGGAGTACTCCCGTTGCACTTGCATTAGCTGTACCATTTTTAGAATAGGAACAAGTCACACTTCCGGGGCTTACAGTTACTGAAGGACTGTTAGTTGTACTCATTGTGTAACTAAAGGTAGAACTGAAACAGCCTGAAGCATCTTCAATTACGCATGTATATACTCCGCTCGATAAACCTGTAAGTGAATTATTTCCAACTGTAAACGCTCCGCCGTTCCAACTAAATGAATAAGGGCCACCGTTCCCTCCACTTGGATTAAGGGTTATACTTCCTAATGTTCCCGTACAACTTGGTTGAATTACAGTAGCATTATCTTTTATTATGGGAGGTGACGTTACAGTAACTGTTGCATTTGTAATACAACCAACAGCATCAGTAACTTTTACAATATAATTCGTAGGAGAGCCGCTTAAATTTGTGCCCGTTTGAGGTGATGGCCCTGTTGGATTAGGATTTGGCCAGGTAACTGTAATAGCTCCATTACCTGAACCACTTACTGTGGCAGACCCATTATTTTGTCCGGGGCATGTTACATTATTATTTACAGTTACAGTAGTTGTAGGTCCGGTAAGGTTATTAACTGCGTAAACAAGGGTAGTATCACAACCATTACCATCGTTTATGATGGCTGTATATGTTCCCGCAGAAATATTAGTTAATGGATTGTTTTTTGAACCTGTATTCCAGTTCACTGTATAAGTGCCCGATCCACCTGATATAGCTAAGGATATACTGGCATCACTGGCACCACAAGTTGAAGGAGCCGTAATAGATGGCGTTACTGTAAACTGATTCGATACTCCAATGGTAACCGGTTGTAAAAGTTTACAGCCATTATTATCTGTAATAGTTGCTGTATAAGTACCCGGACATAAATTATTTTCTGTAGTTCCGTTAGGTAATGGAGCAGGGCTCCATACAATTGAATAAAATGGCGCAGAAGCTTCGGGAGTTCCACCTGAAGGGGTTACTGTAGCAGTACCGGTACATAACCCAAAACATTCAACAGATGTGGTGTTTGTAGTAGCTGTTAAGGCAGGAGGGTTAGTAATAGTTAATGTTGTTGTATTCGAACATCCACTGGCGTCGGTAGCTGTTACAGTTACAGTGCCACATAAATTAGTTCCGATACATGGCGAAGAAGCCGGGACATTATTACATGTGTTTGACCCAACCCATTTTATGGTATAAGGTGGATTAGCACTTCCTGAAGCAATAGCAGTAGCTGTAGCATCACATAAATTATGGCAGGAAACCGAAGTTGATGAAGAGGATATAGAAATATTTATTACAGGATTAATACTAAAAGTGGCAGATGTGGAGCAATTATTACTGTCTTTAACAAATAGCGTATGGGAACCGGCGCATAAACCACTTATATTCATAGTACCTGATGAAAAAGGCCCAGCAACTGCATCCCAACTATACTGATAATTTGGTACACCACCTGATGGACTGGCAGTAGCACCACCATTGCACAAGCCATTACAAGTGTTTATAATATTTGCAACGGTTGTAGTTAAGGCAGTCGGCTGATTAATAGTGAAAATTTGAGTAACAGCTAAACAACCTTTACTATCCTTTACAATTACAGTATGCGTGCCCGAAGTTAAATTTGACTGAGAGCTATTTGCTCCAAAACCTGTATTATCCCAATTATATTGATAGCTTGGTGTTCCGCCTGAAGCCGTAACAGAAGCTGTTCCATTATTTTGTCCTGCACAAGTTATACTGGTTGTAGTAAGAGAAATTGTTACGGGTGTTGGGTCTATTAAACTAACTGTATCAGTAACAGTACATCCGTTATTATCGGTTACCTGAAAGCTGTATGTATTTGCGCAAAGGTTAGTTGGATGTTGAGTGGTAGATGGGTTAGGTGCCGGTAGTGTAGGTAACCAAGAAGTACTGGTATAAGTGCCGGTGCCTCCTGCAATAGATGTGTTTATTGAGCCATTGCACGAACCTGCACACGTAGGGTTTACAGGGGTGAATGTAACTGTGATAGGTATAGGGGCTGCAATGGATGTATTGGCTGTTTTTGAACAGCCATGTGCATCGGTAACAGTGCAAGTGTAAGTACCGGCACACATATTAGTTTGATTTGGACAAGCTACACATGTAGGATTTGATCCTGACCAAGCGTATGTATATCCAGGTGTGCCTCCGCCAACGCTAGTGGTTATCTGAGCATTACAGTTTCCCGAACAAGCTAAAATTGTTGGTGAAAGACTAAGTGTTACAGGACTTACCGATGTAAATACAACTGAACCTGTTTGTCTGCAATGATTAACATCGGTAACAGTATAATTACAAGTTGTTCCCCCAGAAATGCCGCTTATTGTAGAACCTGTACTAGCTGAACAAGACCATTGATAGGTAAAGCCCCCACCGCCACCTGTTGCCGTTAAAGTAGCCGAGCCGTTTGATGAACCTGCACAGCTTGGCTGTGTTATAGCAGCAGTAACCGTAATGCTTGGTGGCGGTACTAAAGTAGCTGAGGTGGTAACTGTACAGCTATTTGCATCTGTTACTATTACCGGATAAGTGCCGCTAACCAATGTTGCAGGTGTGCAACTGGCTGTTCCGGCAGATGCTGGCGACCAACTATAGGTGTAGGCTGGTGTTCCACCGCCTCCCTTAACACATAATTGACCGTTATTTAAATTAGGACAGGTAGGATTTATAACCGTTGTAATAGATGCTGTTAAAGCTGGAGGAGGAGTTAAAACGACAGTAGCAGTATCAGTACAGCCATTAAAATCAGTTGCAATAACTGTATAAGTGCCCCCTGCAAGATTTGAATTTATAGATTTTGGGCTTGTACCGCTTACTGTTCCAGCAGGGTTCCAAGTAAATGTGTAGGGAGATAAGCCTCCACTTTCGGTTACTGTGGCACTGCCGGTAGCACCTGTATTACATTTTGGGTTAATAGCTGCTGTAGCAGTAGATAAAGCAGATGGTGCTTTAACCGTAAAACTGGCTGTTTTTGTACAATTATTAGCATCTTTTATAGTGCAGGTATAGGTTAAACCTGCTACACTACCACATAAACCTGAATATACTGATGAATTACCACCTGGAAATATTGTTCCACCCGTTGGTAACCAAGAAAACGCGTAAGCTCCCGTACCTCCGGCTACACTGGTAACACCTACGTTGCCTGTGCAGGCACTAATACAAGGGATATTTAATGTACCTGAAGCCGGGTTTTTTATAAAGGTTATGTCAGCCGGCCCGGCTCCAATGGTAACTATATAAGTGGCTGTACAACCATTTTTATCTTTAACTACACAGGTGTGTGTAGAACTGGCACATAAACTTAATAAAGTATCATTATTTAAAGCAGCGTTTCCATCCCAAACTGTAGTATAATGAATGCCGTTTGATTGAGCAGCACCAAAAGGTGTTCCGCCCGAAGGAGCTACCCAAGCGTACCCATTACAGGTGCCAAAACAAGTAGGGGCTACAGAATTGCCATTTGTTAAAACTGTTGTAGGTACAGTCATTGAAACACTGGTGTCTGTAAGCACGCAGTTGTGTGCATCAGTAATGGTAACAGTATATGCAAGAGGTGGAGCACATAAACCGATTATAGAATCTGAGCCAAAATTGTTATTATGAGTTGGACCAGGATTCCATTTTACAGAATATGGCTGAGTACCTCCAATCGTAGTAAGATAAATTTTTCCGTCACAAGCAGCATTACACGAGGGAGGCGAAGGGATTGGAAAATCTTGTATTAGGGAAGGAGCTGCAATATTTACATTTGCTGATCCCATAAAAGTACCTGTATTATCTTTAAATACTATTGTATATGCAGAACCACATCCGCAAATATTAGTTTGAGTATAAGTGCCTACTGAAAGATTATTAGCGGGTGTTCCAGGAGGTAAACTACATGTGTTTACAGCGCTCCATGTAGCTGAATAAGGAGCTCCTGCGCTACCGCTGCAAGAAGCCGGTATAGTAAAAACAACCACTCCATCACATGAACTTGCACATTTAGGCTGGCTGGTTATTGTAAATGTAAAACCACATGCTAAAGTTGAATTGTTGCCGTTTGCCATCCTATTAGCTGATATTTGGTTATTTCCGGCGTGGTAACTGCTTGGGTCGTTTATAGGAGCCTCAATATACAAGCCATTATCAATAAGTGTTGATGCGTTATTAAACCATAACTTATTTTTAGCTTTAAGCACCGACTCTGTCACTTCGATAGTAGCATTATCTCCAATAAGAATGCTTCCTGAGTTTATAGAGCCATTAACTAATTTTACTCTCCCATTATTTAAATACACTATCGAGTTATCGGCTGTTGAAAATGTTGCAACATCCCAACTTCCTGTACCATCAAAATATAAATTACCTTTTAAACTTGAAATACCAAAATTTGCTTGTGTATTTATTTTTGACGAAACGAGCTGTAGATCTCCAAAAAACTGATTATCTATATAAGGATTCAGTTTTAGGTTTCCACTTACAATTAGCTTTTCATTTTGAGTGCCTGATAAAATTATTGAGGGAGTGTAATCAGAAAAAATTAAATCACGGCAATTACCCCCTCCAATAATGCTGATAACAGACTTGCTTCTAAAAGAGTTTTCATCAAAATAAACATCGTCACTTGTGGTAGGCGTTTTAACCCCACCAATGCCCCCACTTTGCTGACTCCAGTGTGCAGGATCGTTAAAATTACCCGAACCACCCACCCAGTATAACTTTTGTGCCACAAAAGCCTGAGTAAGAAACAAAGAAAGGACTAATAAAATACTACGTAAATGTCTATTCATATATTAAAATATATAATCTGCTCAGCACGAATTTAGCAAAAAAACTTTAAACTAATGCTATAAAAACAGGCATTTTTCATTAGTGTTTTGTTCATTAAAGTTAGTTTTGAGGTAAACCTTAAAAATGTTGCGTTATATGAATAACCTCTTAATTACAAAAGCATAACAAGTTTCTAAATCAATTAAAAATCTTCATCCTCTTCCTTAGCTTTTGGTTTGCCATTAGGTTTATCTTTTTTGATATTTTGGTTAAAATCTATCTTAAAACTTTGGTCTTGTTTTTTATTATTTTCTTTTTTGTTTAAAGTAGTGTCTTTTTTAAATAAGCCAAACTCTTCGTTTAACAAGCGTTTCAGGCTTTTCTTTTCATCCTTTAAATCTTGTTTAATTTTTTGCTTCATGGCTTTTTTATCATATTTAATAATTGGGTTATCAGTTGTACCGGTCATGTGTATAAATACGCAGCGTTTCAATTCCGGGTCGTTTTCATTTTCCAGCAATTCTTCATCTAATTGCTTGTTTTTACCTGGGCGTTTAGCTAAATATTCGCTCAATAACAGTTTTATATGATAATCAATTTCATTACTAAAACTATGAGTGCCCCATACATCAAGATTTAATGCTGAATTACTTACTTCTGTTTTTGAAAAAGAAATGAGTTGATTTTTTATATCTACATGTGTTTTTAAAGTAGAAAATTTAATGCGTTTTAACTCTTTCAATTCAATGTATTTAGAAAGGCTTGCCAAAGCATCAAAGTCAATTAACTCTCCTTTATTTATGGTTAAGTCAGCACCTACTAAAATGCTTGATAAATCGCAAACCAAATGGTCATTCCATGTAGCAGAAAAATCAATTTGTGAGGTAGCTTTGCCTTGCAAATTTTTATCAATAATAGCCGTTTGCCCAAAATTATTTAGTTGACTAAACATTTTATGTATATCCACATCTATCAAATTTGTTGCACAATTGATTTTTACAAAATTAGTATCACTTGCGTCAGCAATTCCGTTTAATGTAATGTCTCCGTCAAATGCTGCAAACGAAAAATTTTTAGCCAGTATTTTTTTGTTTTTTAATTCAAGCATCCCAATAAAATTTTTAGCTGTAAAACTGTTAAAATCAACCCTATCAATATTTAGTTTTATAGTTGCCGAAATGTTTTTATTAATAGCGATTATTTTCTCCTTTCCGGCAGAAGCTTTTTCTGTATTGCCTTCGGCGGACTTATATAAAAAATCATTTACATTAATAACAGGTGAAGTTATATCTGCATCAATGTATAAATTTTGATTTTCTTTAAATAAGTAATTCAATAAATTAGTGGCATTTCCGCTAATTTGTAGAGATGATGTTTGGTGAATTATTTTTAGATTTTCGGTATATATATTTTCGTTTTCAACGCGTACTAATCCTTCCGGTACTTGTATTGTTTTTCCATTTTTAAAAGCCACGTCTACCTCACTTAATTTTATTTTTCCGGTTAATGAACCCGCTTCATTTTTTTTAGAAGAGAGTTCGTTAAGGTTTAATTCAGCATCCAAATCAAAATCTATTAGTCCTTTAGCGGATGCTATTGTATCTATAGGTACAAGCGCAAATAAATCTTGTAAATTGTATTTTCCCTTAGCATCAAAAGAAAGATGAGGTGAAGCAAAGTTCTTCAACGTTAAATTGCCCGTAACGTAATTTTGTTTTTGCTTAGCACTAATATTTTTTAAGGTTAATAACTCAGGTTTATATTTTCCTTTGATAAAAGAGCCTGTAAAGTTTACATCATTAAGTTTTGTTTTTAAAGGCATGTAAGTAACATTGGCACTGGTAATTCCAAAAGAAGATTTAATGTTTAGGTTGTTATAATCTAACAAGTTTCCTTCGATGTTTGCCTCGGCATAAAACACACCATCACTTTCGTAATCTTTTATTTTATGATGAAAACTTTCTGGTAACAGCGATAAAACCGATTGTATTTCTATGTTTTTTCCTTTGCAAGAAACTTTGCAAGGCATTGCTGTATCTGCATTTGTAAGGCTTCCGTTTATGGAGAATAACAGTTTATTTAACCCAATTTCAGCCTTGCTTATATTGTATGTGTTGTTGTTTACTGTGGCAGATAAATCAATGGTAACATTCTTATTTTTAATGTAATTCTTTTTGTTTGATGTAATCGAAGAAATAAACCCTTGTGCGTTTAAATTAAGCTCATAAACTGCATCAGAAAAGTTGCCGGAAAATGTAACTTCTTTAAAATTTGACGCAAATTTTAATTTGCTTTGGTAGTTTTTATACGTAAAGTTAAAACCATTTAACTCAATTTTATTCAACTTAAAAGCAGTTGAGTTCCCTTTTTCTTCAACGCTTTTCTCAGTTTTCCACACTTCATAATTTACTTCGCCTAAATCATTTACCCTTACTTTTAGTGTCGCATTTTTTATTTTTAGCTGATTAATTATATACTTTTTATTCCAAATATCCTTGGCATTAAACAATAAGTAAATGCTTTCTGCTTTTAACAAAGTATCATTTTGTACATCGGGTAAAGACCCCATAATGGTTACATTTTTAAACCACACAGCCGCTTTTGGAAAGGTTTTTATAATGGTAAAATCAATATCATCAGGACTTATATAAACCTTTACTTTAAGGTGTTTATTCAGTTCATTTACTACCTGTTCTTTTATTTCTTTTTCATATACAAGTACCAAACATATAGGTGTAGCAAGCAGTACAGCTAATATACCAGCAAGCCAAAGTAAAATTTTTCTGGCTTTTTTTCCTTTTTGTTTAGGTTCGTTATGTATGGGGTTAATCTCCTCGGGTTGCATTTAGGTAAATTTTTACATTTTATAGATGCGAAGGGGAGGTTAGAGGACAATTTAATGAACAAACGCATAGTCATAATTTTTATTATTTTTTTTGGTGATTATGTAAAAACCCATATTTTTGCCCCCATAAATTAAAAAACAAAAAACCAAATGAAAAAAGTATTATCATTTTTCGCAGTTGCATCATTAGCAGTTGCTGTTGTAGCTTGCGGACCAAGCAAAGCTGAAATCGAAGCAAAACAAAAAGCTACGCAAGATTCTTTAAACGAAGTTGCTAAAGCTGATTCTATTGCTAAAGCTGCTCAAGCGCAAGCTGAAGCTGCTGCTATGGCTGCTAAAGCTGATTCATTAGCTCAAGTTGCTAAAGCTGATTCTATTGCTAAAGCTGAAGAAGCTGCTAAAGGCAAAAAAGGTGGAAAAAAATAATTTTTCTTCTTAGAAAAAGAGAAGCCTCATAGAAATACCTCAATTACGCAGCAGTAGTTGAAAAGGGGTAAAAAAACGAAAGGCCGGAGAAAATCTTCGGCCTTTTTTGCTTTAAACAATTAAGTTTCAGGGAATAAGTTAATATATGGCTTCGATTGGGTCCAACGCCCTTTAGCCCGTTTCTTTCGGAAACAGGCAAAGAATTCTCCATAAATTCACCTTACATTAATTTTTCATAAGGTATATCTACGTTACCAAAATCAAAGTATCCATCTATATATTCACATGATACATTAATAAATACAAATCGGAAGTCAGGTAATCTGGCATTTAACCGAAGTTCAGGTACAATTTTCTTGAATATTCTAACCATAGCACGGAATATGTTATTTGTTAAAGAGGTCGCGAAAAGAAAGATTGTATTCTCATTCATATTCATAAATGGCGGTAACTCCCACGCAAACTCATGTTGCGTAATTGAGGTAGAAATATGAGGCTTTTTTTATGCCTTTTATATTGGTTTTTAATAAATACGGCCTAAAACAAAAAATGCTCCCCAATTTCTTGAGAAGCATTTAATTTTAAAAAGGAAAATAGCTTATTGCTCTACTTTAGTAACCTCAAAGCATTTATGCTCACCCGATTTACCTAAATATTCACTTTCTAAGGTAACAAGGCCAATTTTTTTAATTTGCTCACGAGTTAATGGCTTTTGTGTTTGCCATTTGCCATCTTCAATGGTTTTTAACTCAACTTCTTTATTTAAAAGTACTTTATTAAGCTGGTTTTGGGTTAAAAATACCACGCTTTGTATATCATCTTCTTCGCTTTCTTCACTTGCCTCATAAACTGTACCCACTAATTTAAGTTTAGGCACATCGGGTTTATAAGTAAATTCTACTTCATCTTGGTTCAATTCTACGTATTCTATTCCTGTAATGTGTATCTGTGCCATAATTTATTTTTTTGCGAAAATACAAATAGCATTGGGTTTACCAAAATGCTTTAATTTAATGTTTGTAAATAAGTGTTAATGTTTGTTTCAACTCTTTGGGCTAAATCTTTAGCATCATTACGTATAAAAGCTTCTCCTGTTATTTTTTCGTATAATTCTATATAGCGGGTAGATATTTCATTTACCCACTCGTCGCTCATTTCGGGCACGGTTTGCCCATCTTTTCCCTGAAAATTATTGGCAATAAGCCATTGGCGTACAAACTCCTTGCTTAACTGTTTTTGCGGCTCACCTTTTTTCTGGCGCTCAGCATATCCATCTAAATAAAAATAACGCGATGAATCGGGCGTATGAATTTCATCTATCAGATAGATTTTGCCGTCATTGCCCAAGCCAAACTCATACTTAGTATCTACTAAAATTAGACCTTGTTTAGCGGCAATTTCGGTACCACGCAAGTAAAGTGCTCGGGTATATTTTTCAAGCTGTAAATAATGAGCTTCGTTAACAATGCCTTGCTTTAAAATCTCTTCACGAGATATATCCATATCGTGCCCCTCGCTTGCCTTTGTAGTTGGAGTAATTATAGGCTCAGGTAGTTTATCGTTTTCTTTTAACCCCTCAGCTAATTTTACGCCGCATAATTCACGTAAACCACTGCTATATGTTCGTGCCGCATGCCCGGCTAAATAACCACGTATAACCATTTCAACTTTAAAAGGTGTACACATTTTACCAACGGTTACAACCGCATCAGGGTTTGCCAGCATCCAGTTAGGTACAATATCAGCCGTGGCTTTTAAAAATTTTGATGCTACTTGGTTAAGTACTTGTCCTTTATACGGAATGCCACGTGGCAACACTACATCAAAAGCGCTTATGCGGTCGGATGCTACCATAACCAAGTACTTATTATCAATCGTATAAACATCTCTTACTTTGCCTTTGTAAAACGATGTTTGGTTTTTAAATTTAAAATGAGTTTCGGTTAGTGCGTTCATGAGGTTTTTGGTGTTGTTTATTTTTTGTCTTCGTCATAACGGGCAATAATTTCTTTTACCAATTTATGACGAATAATGTCTTCCGATTGTAAATAAATAAAATCTATCCCCTTTACTTTTTCTAATAACTGAATAGATTCTAAAAGTCCTGATGATTGATTTCTCGGTAAATCTACCTGTGTAGTATCTCCTGTGATAATAAACTTAGCGTTAGAACCCATGCGCGTCAAAAACATTTTCATCTGACTTTTTGTAGTGTTTTGTGCTTCATCTAAAATTACAAAAGCGTTGTCAAGTGTGCGTCCGCGCATAAAAGCAAGTGGCGCAATTTGTATAACCTGACTTTCTATATACTGGTTTAATTTATCAGGTGGCAGCATGTCATACAAGGCATCGTACAGAGGTTGTAAGTAAGGGTCTAACTTTTCTTTTAAATCGCCTGGTAAAAAACCAAGGTTCTCTCCGGCTTCAACTGCCGGACGTGTAAGTATAATGCGTTTTACTTCTTTATTTTTTAAAGCCCTAACAGCAAGTGCTACGGCAGTGTATGTTTTTCCGCTCCCCGCAGGACCAACAGCAAACATCATATCATTTTTTAGGATAGATTTTACCATTAACTTTTGGTTTTCGGTGCGGGCTTTTATAGCATTACCGGTAACACCAAACAAAATAATATCACTTCCATTATCAACACTTTTTTCAAGTAAGTTATCGCCTGTTTGCCCAAGCAGCCTATCAATAGAGGCTTCAGTAAGTGTGCCAGCTTTATGGTAATGGTCTGATAATAATTTTAGTTTTTTTTCAAAACGAGTAATTTCAGAATCGTCACCCATCAACTTCATTTCAAAACCACGTGCCACAATACGTAGTTTAGGGAAATATTTTTTTATCGCATTTAGCTTTACGTCATTTACACCGTACAGCTCAACGGGTTCAAAGGCATCTATATTTACAGTTTTTTCGCTCAAAATAAATCGGTATATTTTATTCAACACAAAATTATATATTACTTTTACAGCACTAGTTATATTTTACTAACAAGATAAGCAATGCCGCTCATAACTCTTACCAGCGATTTGGGCATCAAAGACAATTACATGGCTTTGGTGAAGGCAGCTGTTTTATCGGGTGTAGAAGGTGTAAATATTGTGGATATAAGCCATGATATAGAAAAATTTAACCTTACTAATGCAGCTTACATTTTTGGTAATGCCTATAAATTTTTCCCCGCAGGTACAATTCATTTGGTGGGTGTTAAAAGTCAGGAAACTGCTAAGCGTTTGTTGTATATAGAAATTGATAATCAAAAAATTGTTTGTTTAGATAACGGTTTTATTACCCTGTTGCCCGATGCACATAAAGCCAAGGTTTTTTATTTTGACGGAAATGATTTTGAGGCAGGCTTATTCTTTTTAAAAGATGCCATGGTAAAAGCTTTACAGACTTTACTGGTTCAACCCGAAATCGTAAAACCTTGTAAAGATTATGTACAACTCATGCAATTTCAGCCAACAGTTACACCGCAATCTATCATAGGGCGTTGTTTGCATATAGATGATTTTGGCAACGTAGTAACTAATATTACAAAAACATTTTTTGAAGCTGAGAGTGCAGGGCGTAAATTCAGTATTAATTTACCCGGTGTTGAAATTGATAAAATAGTTAATGATTATGATGATGTAAGTGCAAACACGGCACTTGCTTTGTTTAACACATTTGGTTATTTAGAAATTGCCATTAACCGCGAGAAAGCAAGTAAGCTACTCTTCCCGAAAAGCATGCACACCAACATTGATTTTAATATTTCTATACAGTTTGAAGATTAAATTATGATTATACGCATTGTAAAACTAAGTTTTGACCCTGAAAAAGTAGATACTTTTTTAAGCATCTTTAATAAGTACGAAGAAAAAATTTCGGGCTTTGAAGGCTGTGTTCAATTAGAATTATTAAACGATATAAACACGCCTAATATTTATTTTACCTATAGTTATTGGCAAGAAGAAGCCTTTTTAGGAGCTTACCGCGATTCAGATTTATTTAAAGATGTTTGGGCACAAACTAAAGTTCTTTTTAACGATAAGCCACAGGCTTGGAGTGTAAAAAGAGTTTAGTTTATAAACGTTTTTGCTTTAGCTATAGCAGCCTGTAAACCTTCTGGTTTACTGCCGCCAGCTTGGGCGTAAAATAATTGTCCGCCACCGCCGCCATTAATTTCTTTAGCAACTTCGCGTACAATTTTTCCGGCATCCAGGTTTTTATCTTTCACCAAATTATCTGATATAATAACTGAAATACTTGGCTTGCCTTTAACCTCGGCACCCACCACGCAATATAAATTATCTACCTGTGTGCGTAAATCAAACAACAGATTTTTAATTTCCTCGGCACTATCCAGTTCAATTTTTTCAGCAATTAAACTAATGCCGTTTACAGTTTGCTTTTTAGTAAGCAAATCTTTTTTAAGGATGTTAGATTTTTCTTTAATAAAATGTTGCACTTGTTTTTGTAGCGCATGGTTTTCTTCTAATAAAGCGGTAACACTTTTTATTACATCTGCCGGGTTTTTAAGCAAGTGTTTTATTTCGTGTAATTGCTGTGTTTGATGTTCAAAAAATTCTTCAGCTTTTAAAGATGTAATGGCTTCTATACGGCGTATGCCGGCCGCAACAGCCCCTTCTGATGTTATTTTAAAATAACCGATTTGCCCGGTAGCTTTAACGTGCGTTCCGCCACAAAGCTCCATTGAATAGTTTCTGTCGAAAGCAACTACACGCACTATATCACCATATTTTTCGCCAAACAAAGCCATAGCGCCTGTTTTCTTAGCATCTTCTAAAGCGACTAATTGTATATCTGATGCAATGTTTTCTCTTATCTTTTCATTTACAATGCGCTCAATTTCATTAATTTCTTCTTCCGTTATTTTAGAGAAGTGAGAAAAGTCAAAACGTAAATGCTCATCATTTACCAAACTGCCTTTTTGCTCAACATGTGTTCCTAAAACTTTACGTAAGGCAGCGTGCAATAAATGCGTAGCACTATGATTATTAGCAATCAACGTACGCCTTGCTTTATCAACGTGCGCCATAAACGATGATGAAATGTTTTCAGGCAACTTATCTGTAAAGTGTATAGTGATGCCGTTTTCTTTTTTTGTATCGGTAATCACAATTTTTTCGTTGGCGCTAATTAAAACACCGGTATCACCAACCTGTCCGCCACTTTCGGCATAAAAAGGTGTTATGTTAAGCACTAACTGAAACTGTTCTTTGTTTTTAGCTTTTACCTTGCGGTAACGTGTAATGTAACATTCGGCATCTGTTTCTTCGTAGCCAACAAATTTTACTTCTCTGCCTTTGTCAGTGTTCCATTGCACAGCCGTATAAACCCAGTCATCTGTATTTACTTGTGTAGCAGCGCGCGAACGGTTTTTTTGTTCATCTAAACAAGCATCAAATTCTTTTTCATTTATTGATAAACCATAGCCACGCACAATTAACGAAGTTAAATCAAGCGGAAAGCCAAAGGTGTCGTATAACTCAAATACTACTTTACCTTCAATTTCTTTTTTCTTGTTATTATTTACAATGTCTAAGCAAATATTATCTATACGACGTAACCCAATATCAAGTGTTTTATAAAACGATGTTTCTTCTTCTTTAATTACTTTTTCAATCAATAATTTTTGAGATACTAATTCCGGAAAAGCATGCCCCATGTGATTTGCCAACACAGGCACCAAACGGTACATAAAAGGCTCTTTTAACCCTAACGATTGGTAACCATAACGAATAGCACGGCGCAAAATTCTACGAATAACATAACCAGCACCTGTGTTACTTGGTAATTGCCCATCAGCAATTGAAAAAGATATAGCGCGTATATGATCTACAATAACACGCATGGCAATATTTAAAACCTGTTGTGTTTTATGATGTGCTTCATCCTGCGGTTTGTAGTGGTGGTTGCAAAGGCTTTCTACTTTTTCAATAAGCGCGGTAAAAACATCGGTATCGTAAGTAGATTGTTTGTTTTGCAGCACCATGCAAAGGCGTTCAAAGCCCATACCGGTATCTACATGTTGTTTAGGTAATTTGTGTAACGAGCCATCTGCTTTACGTTCAAATTCCATAAATACATTGTTCCAAATTTCAATAACCTGGGGGTGGCTTGCGTTTACTAATATTTTACCGTCTTGTTTTTTACGGTCTTCGTCAGGTCGCATATCGCAATGTATTTCACTGCATGGCCCGCACGGACCTTGGTCACCCATCTCCCAAAAATTATCTTTTTTGTTACCTCGTAAAATACGGTCTTCAGCTATAAACTGTTTCCAAATATCATAAGCCTCTTGGTCAAAAGCCAATTTATCGTCTGCGCTGCCTTCAAACACGGTAACGTATAGGCGGTCTTTATCAATTTTATAAACATCGGTTAAAAGTTCCCATGCCCAGGTAATGGCTTCTTTTTTAAAATAATCGCCAAAACTCCAGTTACCAAGCATTTCAAACATGGTGTGGTGGTAGGTGTCAACACCCACTTCTTCCAAATCGTTATGTTTACCACTAACACGTAAACATTTTTGGGTATCGGCTACACGAGGATATTTTATAGGAGCATTGCCTAAAAATAAATCTTTAAACGGAGCCATACCACTGTTGTTAAACATTAGGGTAGGATCGTTTTTAACCACCATTGGGGCAGAGGGTACAATTTGATGTCCTTTAGATTGAAAAAAATCTAAAAATGTTTGGCGTATTTGGTTAGCGTTCATCATAATTTGGTCAAAATTTTAAGCACACGAAGATAGAAGTAAAAAACAGGAATTAAAACAACCGTTTTAGTTTAAAAATAAAAAGAAATTAACGCTTTTAAGGTTGAGATTAAGCAGTTTTTAACTCGGCGAGTTTTTGCTGGTACTCAGTTTTTATTTCCGAAATAATTTCCTGACACGATTTTATATCATGTATCAATTCCGACGATTTACCTGCACACCAAAGCGTTTGGTAATTATTGGGTAAAACCGATTGCTCTAATTTTTTCATACCACGCACCTGCACCAGCATTTTAAACCATTTTTTGGTTTGTGGGTTATTGCTCATCATTCGCTCAAACCAATTTTGGGTGTAGCCCATTTTTTTTGCGGCAGGTGTGTCAATAATAGTGCATGGTGTACCCGATAATTTGGTAGTCATTACAATATCATCCATGTGCGCGCCTACAATCGCATCTTTATAAGCTTGACTAACGGTTGCTTCTTTACAAGCAATAAAACGAGTACCAATTGATACGGCCGATGCACCAATAACCTGTACTGATAAAATGCCTGCTCCGCTAACTATGCCGCCTGCTGCAATAATGGGTTTATCAGGAAAAGCGGCTCTTAAAGCCGGTACTAAAACTTGTAGGGGGTTAGGCCCTGCATGTCCGCCTGCGCCTTGGCCAACAGCAATAAAACCATCGCAATTTAAATCGTAGCATTTTTTTGCGTGTTCTATATTGGTAACATCACAAAAAACTTTGGCGCCGTAGGCGTGTGCGGCTGCTATCACTTCTTTTGGGCTGCCTAATGAGGTAATATAAAATGGAACTTTATTTTCAACGCAAGTTTTTAAATGCTTTACATATAATGGGTTCGATTTTTGTACAATTAAGTTAACGCCGTAATTTCCTGTA
Source organism: Bacteroidota bacterium (assembly GCA_013287545.1). Taxonomy (GTDB): domain Bacteria; phylum Bacteroidota; class Bacteroidia; order B-17B0; family Aurantibacillaceae; genus PALSA-968. The sequence goes on from JABDDQ010000037.1 coordinate 18,267, forward strand.
ATATTTTGTGTTTTAAAGTTGGCTAATGTTTTTAACAAAGTATCTAATTCGCCTTCTTTTCGGTAATTTAGGGTAGGGAAAGTTGCCATAACTCCCGCTTGCATACCGGCTTTTAACATAACCTCATTACTCACCAAAAACATGGGAGCCATAATAATAGGGAAATCAATTTTTAACAAGTCGGTAACGTTTTTTCCTAAAATCATTTTAAAATATTTTGCGTTTTACAAATATATATTATTTTTATGCACGCATAATACATTTTAACTATGACAGAAAAATATAGACTTTTTGATTTGCTTGTTGATTTAAAGAAAATGCCTTTAAAGGAAGATGCCCTTGCCGCTAAAGAAAATGGTACGTGGCGTAAGTATAGCACACAAGAATTTATTGATACTGTAAATTATTTAAGTTATGCTTTTATCGACTTAGGTATAAAATCGGGTGATAAAATCGGACTTATATCTAACAACCGTCCTGAGTGGAATTTTGTTGATCACGCTTGTTTGCAAACAGCCTCTATTAATGCTCCCTTATACCCAACCATTAGCGACCACGATTTAAAATTTGTAATTGGCGATGCGCAAGTGCAGTACTTTTTTGTATCGAATGCCGATATGTATCACAAAGTAAAATTGGCTTGTCAGGGTTCTACTGTTAAAGAAATTTTTACGTTTTCTCAAGTTGAAGGTGCACGCTCTATTCATGATTTAATTGCTATTGGAAAAAGTAAACCTCAAGAAAGTAAATTAGAAGAAATTAAAGCAAGTATAAAGCCCGATGATTTAGCAACCATCATTTACACATCAGGTACTACGGGTAACCCTAAAGGAGTAATGCTTTCGCACCACAACTTTATTAGCAACATTATTGGTACCGAAAAACTTTGCCCTTTTCAAAAAGAATGGCGTGCACTTAGTTTTCTGCCATTAAACCACGTGTACGAAAGAATGTTATCGTATCTGTATTTAAGCCAGGGCATGTCTATCTACTATGCTGAAAGCATGGATACTATTGGTGATAATTTAAAAGAAATAAAGCCTCAAATTTTTGTAACCGTTCCGCGTTTGTTAGAAAAAGTGTATGAAAGAATTGTAGCTACCGGTACAAAACTTACCGGTATAAAAAAGGCTTTATTCTTTTGGGCGCTAAATTTAGGTTTGCGTTACGAGCAGCATGGGGCTAATGGTTGGTGGTACGAATTTCAATTGAAGTTAGCTAACAAACTTATTTTTAGTAAATGGCGTGAGGCTTTGGGTGGAAATATTGTTGCTATTGCTTCAGGTGGTTCTGCTTTGCAGCCTCGTTTGGCAAGGGTGTTTCACGCGGCAAAAATTAAAGTGTTAGAAGGTTATGGCTTAACCGAAACATCGCCCGTAATAGCCGTTAACACCTATAACGATGAAGATATAAAAATAGGAACTGTTGGACCTATTATAAGTAATGTACAAGTTAAAATTGCTGAAGATGGAGAAATTTGTGTAAAAGGTCCTAATCTGATGTTAGGTTACTATAATCATCCTGATTTAACAAAAGAATCTATCGATGAAGAAGGTTGGTTCCATACAGGCGATATTGGAATTATTGAAGATGGTAAATTCTTAAAAATTACTGACCGTAAAAAAGAAATCTTTAAAACATCGGGTGGTAAATATATTACTCCTCAATATATAGAAAATAAATTAAAAGAAAGCCGTTTTATAGAACAAGCAATGGTTATTGGCGAGAATGAAAAATTTCCGGCTGCTTTTGTAATTCCTGCCTTTCCATTTTTAAAAGAATGGTGTGTTAAACACAATATTACCTATACCACAAATGCGGAAATGGTGAAAAATGAAGAAATTGTTAAACGCATTATGAAAGAAGTAGAGAAAACGAACGAAAGTTTATCTCACCACGAAAGAATTAAAAAAATACAACTGCTACCGGCTGATTGGAGCGTAGAAAAGGGCGAAATGACCCCTAAGCTTTCGTTAAAAAGAAAGATAATAATGGCGGCTAATAAAGAAGCTTATAGTGCTATTTATAACCACGATAATGGCTTGCGTTAAATTTTAATAAATATTATGCGTGCATAATACTATTTTTATATATTTGTGTTAGCAATGTCGAAAAAGCACACCGAAACAATAGATTCTAAATTAAAAACTGCATGGCAAATTGTTAGCAGAATGTATAACACCGAAGCCGTTTTACACGATGCAACTATAGCCATGGCACATTTCCTTTTAAATATAGATAGCAAAGAAGGTTCTTTCGCGTCTGATATAGCTCCACAATTGGGGATGGAAAGCACCTCGCTTTCCCGCATCATATTATCGCTTGAAGAAAAGAAGTTAATTGTTCGCAAAAGCGATAAAACAGATAAACGTAAAATATTAATTACGCTTACCAAAAAAGGAAAAGAGCAAAAAGAACTGGCTAAAAAATATTGTGCGCAATTTTAATCACATAGTGCAAGTAAAATTAGGCAAGCAACGTGTAGAAGAGTTTTTTAAAACCATTGATGAAATAAGTGATTTAGCTGAAGAACGAAATAAATTATTAAAAAAATAAATTATAAAACATGAAACGCATCATTCAAAAAGTTGCCGTACTGGGTTCAGGTGTTATGGGAAGCCGCATAGCATGCCACTTTGCAAACATTGGTTGCGAAGTTTTATTGCTTGATATTGTCCCTAAAGAACCAAACGATGCTGAAAAAGCAAAAGGACTTACATTAGAAAGTAAAGTCGTAAGAAATCGTATTGTAAATAACGATTTTCAGTTTGCTTTAAAATCAAATCCATCGCCTATTTATAAGAAAGAATTTGCATCACGCATCACCACAGGTAACTTTGATGATGACATGCAAAAAATTTCTACCTGCGATTGGGTAATTGAAGTTGTAATTGAAAACTTAGATATTAAAAAGAAAGTTTTTGAAAACGTAGAAAAATTCCGCAAACCAGGTACACTTATTACATCAAACACGTCGGGCATTCCTATTCATTTAATGGCAGAGGGCAGAAGTGATGATTTTAAAGCACATTTCTGTGGAACACATTTCTTTAACCCGCCACGTTATTTAAAATTATTAGAAATTATCCCGACTCCGCACACTAAAAAAGAAGTGGTAGACTTTTTTATGGAGTACGGAGAAAATAACTTAGGTAAAACAACCGTATTGTGTAAAGATACTCCTGCATTTATAGCAAACCGCGTAGGTGTATTTGGTATTATGGCACTTCTACACTTGGTAGAAAAAATGGGATTGACTGTTGAAGAGGTCGATAAATTAACGGGTCCTGTTTTAGGTCGCCCAAAATCAGCAACCTTCCGTACAGGTGATGTAGTTGGTTTAGATACATTGGTGCATGTAGCTAATGGTTTGGTGCAAAATTGTCCTAATGATGAAGCTAAAGATTTATTTGTGCTACCAGGCTATCTTAAAAAAATGGTTGAGAACAAATGGTTAGGCGATAAAACCGGACAAGGCTTTTACAAAAAAGTAAAAGGTGCTGATGGAAAGTCGGAAATACAAGCCTTAGATTTAAAAACACTTGAATACAAGCCTTCTCAAAAAGTAAAATTCGCGACCTTAGAGTTAACAAAACCAATTGATAATT
>JABDDQ010000038.1 GCA_013287545.1 Bacteroidota bacterium
TATACATTGTGAGGCCGAAGGAAGTTACACTACTTTTCACTTAGTTGGCGGTAAAAAATTATTAGTAACCGCAGGGTTGTTGCAGTACGAAGAATTATTACCCTCAAAAGAGTTTATACGCATACATAGGCATCACCTTATAAATATTAATCATGTGGTGCGTTATTTAAAAGTTGACGGGGGAATTGCTATTATGAGCGACGATACCAAAATAGAAGTTTCTCGCAGGAAAAAAGATGAGTTTTTAGAAGCACTTAAAGGCATATAAAACCTTACCGTTTATTTAAAAAACACTACCGCTTAAAAAGAAAACTCCGCCGTTTAAAAAGTTGAGCTTTATTTCATGTAATTGAGTCGTAACATTGTGTTACGTTCTTTATATGTTTTGTTTAGTTTTAGAAAACCCGTCGTTGTAGGGACGCACGGGTTTTTTATTTTCTTTAAAATTTCATTTGTACCGCTCATATTTATTAGTTAATTTCATTCGGTATTTTAACATATGAGGAGATTATTATATTTTCTTTTTTTTGGTTTATTAACACTTAGCACGTTTTCGCAAGAGCGGGGTTATTTAGAGTTTGCGGGGCGTTGTTTAAAGAACCGTCAGCTCATTAAAGGAGCTACTGTTGCCATTTATAAAAATGGCACAAAAGTTACCGACTTAACAACCGGCAAAAACGGTAAGTTTCAGTTTTTTTTAGATTTTGGTACAGATTACAAAGTAGCATTTTCGTATACGGGTTGTGCCGATATGTATTTAATGATTTATGCCTCTAAATGCCCTTATGATAAAGGCATTTTTCCTATTTATGATGGCGATATTCCTTTTTTCGAGTTCAATAACCCAACCATAAACTACCCTCTTTTTAAAAATCCGTTTACAAAAATTAATTACGATGGTAAAAAAACCTTTGGCGATGATGAACCTTATGTGAAAGACTTTTTAGAGAAATTATTAATAGACCCCGAAGAAATAAACAAGAAAAACGTACAGCTTGCTATTGAAAAAGAAAAACTGGAAATGGGAGCCAAGCTAAAACGCGATGCGGAAGAAAAAGAAAGGCAGGCGCAATTAGCTGAAGCACAAAGGCAGGCTCAGGAAGAGGCAGACCGTATAAAAAAACAGGCCGACGAGCAAGCTCGCGCCAATAAGAAAAACAGCGAAGCAAAAACACCAATTGCGAAACAAGAAAGTGAATCGAACCAATCAATGGCTACTGAAGAAGTTCAATTAACCATTGATAAAGAAAAACGCAGTATTAAAGAAAAGCAAAACAAGGCCATACGGTCTACCTACGAAAGCGATTTACTTAAAATTGTAGCTACCAACGAGCGTAAAGAGAAAGAAGGGCAGTTTACCAAAGACAAGGGTAAAGCAATGGCAAGCGAAGTAATTGAAACATTAAGGAAAGATGCTGAAGTAAAAGCCCGAAGCGAGCAAATTATGTTTGACTTTAAAATGCGTAACAAACAAGTTGTTTTAAACAGAGGCATTAAAAATAGAGAAATGCTTACGCTGATTAGGCAAACTGCTTTTAACGAAAGAGATGCCACATTAGCTTCGATAAAAAAATTTCCGGAAGCAAAAAATTATAAACCAAAAGGATTTGTAGGCATTAGCTCAGATGTTGATAAAGGAACTTTTAAAACAACATACACATATACAATTTCTGAAGGAACTAATAAAACTACCTATCGTAGAGAAAGCTTTAATTGGGGCTTAAATTATTATTATAAAAACGATAAAGAAATTAACGAGTTAGATTATTTAAAAGAAATAGCACAATACAATATACAATAGTATGAGTAGAAAAATATTTATAACCCTTGCCCTTTTACTAAGCATTTTAGTAAACGCGCAAACCACCAGCTTTATAAATTATAGCATGGACCAAGGTTTGGTACAAAACCAAATACAAAGTATTACGCAAGATAATGAGGGCAACCTGTTTGTAGGAACCATTGCCGGTTTATCTAAATACAATGGCACCCAATGGACCTCATATACTAAAAATACTAACCTTGCCGAAGATTGGATTACGTGCTCGTTTAAAGATAAAGATGGAAATATTTGGTTTGGGCATTGGGCAGGTGGTGTTACACGTTATAATGCAACTACTCAATTATTAGAAAACATTAATTTAGAAGAGTACACCAAGCTTAAAACCATACGCAATATTACGCAAGATTTTACCGGTAAATTATGGATAGCTACAGAAGGAGCAGGTGTTTTTATTTTTGATGCAGAAAACAAAAAAATGTTTGCACTTTCGAAAAAAGATGGGTTATCAAGCAACACCGTTTATGATATATGTACCGATGAAAATAAAAACATGTGGATGGCAACCGATTCGGGCATTACGGTAGTTAACCTAAATAACTCCGTTTCAAACCCAGCTTCGTACACACGTGTAACAAATACACATGGCTTATTCAGTAAAAACATTACGGCTATTAAAGTTACCTCAAGCAATGTATTGGTTATAGGTTCTGCCGACCAAGGTGTTGCTATGGTTGCCTTACAAAATAACGTGATAGATTGGAAATCGTACATTGTAAAAAATCAGTTATTGTTTAATGAAGTTTCAGGTTTAAAATCAACCTTTATTAAAACCATTTTTGAAGACAATAAAAAGAATATATGGATAGGAACCATTGGTGGCGGGGTTTCTTTATTTGTGAACGATAAAAAATTTAATGCACAAGGTCTTAAAAACGGCTTTTTTAAAACATATAGTACACGTCAGGGGTTAAATTATTTTAATGTTAACGCCATTTTTCAGGATAGAGAAAACAACGTTTGGATTGGTACCGATTTAGGATTAAACCAATATCGCGGCGACTTTATGCAAACCTTTGATGAAGTTGATAATTTACCCAACAACATTGTTTGGAGTGTGTTTGCAGATGCCGACAACAATATATGGATGGGCACTAATAACGGACTTGCAAAAGTATCTTTCAGCTATGAGCGTGAGGGGAAAGTAGAAAACCATGAACTTACTAAATATACAGAGAAAGACGGTTTGGCATCAAACGTAATTCTTTCTTCTTTTCAAGATAGTAAAGGAAACATGTGGTTTGGTACAGCTTTTAATGGCGTTAGTATGTTACCTAAAGGTGCTACTAAATTTAAATCGTATACGGTAAAGGATGGCTTGGCAAATGAAATGGTTTATACCATTGCCGAAGATAAAATAGGAAATATGTGGTTTGGTACAAAAGCAGGTGCTACGCGTTTTAACCCAACTACCAATGAGTTTAGAAATTTTACTGAAACAGACGGGCTTGGCGGAAATCATATTTATCGCATATTTAAAGACAGTAAAGGTTTATTGTGGCTTGGCGCATTGGGTGGAAACCTTAGTGTATATGATGGAGCCAGTTTTAAAAAATTTGGCGAAGAAGAGGGCTTAAAACAAAAATTTATACTTTGTGTTAATGAAGATAAAAATAACAATTTATGGTTTGGTTGTTACGGAGGAGGTTTGTTTAAGTATGACGGAAAAACGTTTACCAACTATGCTAAACAGCAGGGGTTAAAAACAGAATCGCCTTTTTCTATTACTATTGATAAAAATGACAATATATGGATTGGTGATAACCGAGGCATTGAAAAGTTTGATGTAAAACAAAACAAGTTTTATCATTATGGCAAAAATGAAGGGTTTTTAGGTGTAGAGTGTAACCCAAATGCAGCCTGTACCGATAAAAATGGCAATCTTTGGTTTGGTACCATTATGGGTGCTGTACGTTTTAACCTGAATGAAGAAACACCAAACACTTTAGCGCCACTTACAAAAGTTACAGGTATAAAAATTCAGTTAGAAGATGCGCCGTTTCCATCAGATAATATTTTTACTTATAAGCAAAATAACATAACCTTTAAATTTATTGGTGTTAGCTTAACATCGCCAGAAAAAATAAGATACGAATATACACTTGAAGGCTTCGACCATGGCTGGATACCTGCCAAATCGTTACAAGAGGCCGTTTATACAAACTTACCTGCCGGAGATTATGTATTTAAGGTACGAGCTTATAATAACAACGACATTTGCAGTGAACCTGTTGCTTACGCTTTTAAAGTAAAACCACCTTTTTGGCAAACAGCCATGTTTTACGTGTTAATGATTTGTATGCTTGTTTTTGGCGTATTTGTTTTTGACAGAGTAAGAACCCGCAATTTAAAACTGGCTAATGCCTTATTAGAAAGTAAAGTTAAAGAACGTACTGAGCAACTTGCCGTTAAAAATGCTGAACTGGCTGAGAAAAATAAAAACATTACAGATTCTATACGCTATGCTAAATATATACAAGATGCCATGTTGCCTAAGCAACATATGCTGCAAAAGCTTTTACATAATTACTTTGTTTTATATAAACCAAAAGACATTGTTAGCGGAGATTTTTATTGGCTAAAACAACATGGTAACTTAGTGTATATAGCAGCGGTAGATTGTACCGGGCATGGTGTACCTGGTGCGTTTTTAAGTATAGAATCAAGCAACTTATTAAATACAGCCTTTAATGGAGATGAAACTAAATCTCCGGCAAGTATTTTAAATAAATTAGATAAATTGGTAGAACAATCGTTACATAACAAGGTAGATGATATTGAAATTAGAGATGGCATGGATATAGCCATTTGTAAAATAAATTTTGATACATATACTGTTGAGTATGCGGGAGCTTTCAATTCTATTTACTTAGTGCGCGATAATAAATTAATTGAGTACGATGCTGATAGCATATATATTGGTAATAATGATGACAATAGACCATATACTAACCAAACATTTAAAATAGAAAAAGACGACGTGTTGTACATGTTTAGTGATGGTTTTGCCGACCAGTTTGGTGGCGATAAAGGAAAAAAATATAAGTATAGCCAAATGCAACAATTGTTGGTTAAAAACAACAACAAACCAATGGATATTCAAAAACAATTACTGGTAGAAGATTTTGAGCAATGGCGTGGTAATTTAGAGCAGGTAGATGATGTAATGATTATTGGTATAAAGATTGGTTAACCCCTATCTTTCAAAATGATACATAACAAAAAAGGCTTACATTTTTATATGTAAGCCTTTTTGATTTTATTACGATTACTAAAATTAAGCTTCAGCTTTTTTAGTAGTACGTTTACGTTCGTTTTCGTCTAACACGATTTTACGAATACGTAACGAGCTTGGTGTAATTTCAACATACTCATCAGCTGCTATATACTCCATAGATTCTTCTAAAGAGAATTTAATTGCAGGCACAATACGCATTTTTTCATCGGTACCAGATGCGCGCATGTTGGTTAATTTTTTCTCACCACAAACGTTTACAACTAAATCATCAGGACGAATGTGCTCACCTATAACCATACCAGGATAAACCTCTTCACCGGCATTGATAAAGAATTTACCACGGTCTTGTAATTTGTCGATACTGTAAGCAACCGATGTACCTTTATCTTTAGAGATTAAAACTCCTGAGATACGTTGAGAGATAGGCCCTTTCCATGGTTCGTACGATTTAAAACGGTGAGCCATAATAGCTTCTCCGGCAGTAGCCGTAAGGATATTGTTACGTAAACCGATGATACCGCGAGAAGGAATTTCAAATTCGATGTGAATTAAATCTCCTTTTGGTTGCATTACTAACATATCACCTTTACGTTGAGATACCAAATCGATTACACGACTTGATGTTTCTTGCGGTGTATCAATTGTTAAAACCTCCACCGGTTCATGTTTTCTACCATCAATTTCTTTAATGATTACTTGTGGCTGACCAACTTGTAACTCATACCCTTCACGGCGCATAGTTTCAATTAAAACTGATAAGTGAAGGATACCACGACCAAATACAATATAAGAATCAGGTGAAGATGTTTCTTCTACACGAAGTGCTAAGTTTTTTTCAAGTTCTTTAAATAATCTATCGCGTAAGTGACGAGATGTTACAAACTTACCATCTTTACCAAAGAAAGGAGATGTGTTAATAGTAAACAACATGCTCATAGTAGGCTCATCGATAGAAATAACCGGTAAACCTTCCGGTTTTTCAAAATCAGAAACAGTATCACCAATTTCAAACCCTTCGATACCTGTAAATGCACAAATATCTCCAGCAATTACTTCAGTAACTTTTAATTTACCTAAACCATCAAAAATAAATAAGTCTTTTACACGAGATTTTACAATACTGCCATCGCGTTTAACAACCGATACCGGCATGTTTTCTTTAATAACACCACGATAAACACGACCGATAGCAATACGACCAATAAACGAAGAATAATCTAACGAAGTGATTTGTACTTGCAAGCTGCCTTCGCGAACTGGAGCCGGAGGAATGTTAGCTACAATACAATCTAATAACGGAGTGATAGAATCGGTTTGTACTTTATAATCAGTACTCATCCAACCATGTTTAGATGAACCGTAAATAGTAGGGAAATTTAACTGATCTTCAGAAGCTTCAAGGTTAAAGAATAAATCAAAAACCATATCGTGTACCTCTTCAGGGCGACAATTTGGTTTATCAACTTTATTGATAACCAAAATTGCTTTTTTACCCGCTGCGATAGCTTTTTGTAACACGAAACGTGTTTGAGGCATTGGCCCTTCAAAAGCATCTACCAATAAAACCACACCGTCAGCCATGTTTAATACACGCTCAACCTCACCACCAAAATCGGCGTGACCAGGAGTATCAATAATATTAATTTTTGTGTCTTTATACATAACAGACACGTTTTTAGCCAAAATGGTTATACCACGTTCGCGCTCTAAATCGTTGTTATCAAGAATAAGTTCACCTGTTTCCTGATTATCTCTGAATAATTTACAGGTGTGAAGAATTTTGTCAACCAAAGTAGTTTTACCGTGGTCAACGTGGGCAATAATGGCTACGTTACGAATGTTCATTTTATAGTGATTTTTTAAATAGGGCGCAAAGGTACTAAAAAAAGGCTAAAAGGCAATAGATTAGGAGGATTAAATAATGGTTATGAAAACCGCTTATTTGCCAGACTATATAAGGTTTTTACCAACTGGTTATCAGCCTTCCAGTTATAAATTTGCTTTAAGGAATCAAGGTAAAAAATAGTCTCATCTAAGGTATAAATAGAGTTTAATTGCTGTAAAGCTGCCTGAAATTCTTGCTGACTTTGAGCAAAAAGCTCATTTATAACCCTAAACCTATCATTAATGCTAAATTCTATTTTTTTGAAGGAAAGGTTTTCTTCGGTTAAAACAGGTACATTTTCTTCAGTTTTTTCTTCAAATTTTAATTCAGGCGCAGGCTCAGGTGCTTTTTCGATACTAACAACAGGTTCTTCTACCGGAGGCACACTTTGCATAATTTTAAGATGAACCTGCAAATTACCTTGTGTTTTTAAAACATGAGCATAAACTGAAAGGTTACGATACAGCTTCTCCACATCACTCAAAAACTGCTCCGTTTCAGCTTGGGTAAGTGGTTCATCTTGCTGTAATTTCAAGAGATGTTTCTCCACCTTTTGGGCTTCTTCTTTTAGTTGCTGTATCACAAAATCTCGTTGCATAGGGTTGGTAAATAATCTTGTTTAAAAATAACGTATTTTTGCTTAGTTTATTATCATTGAAGATAATGTTTTTAAACGACATTTAAACAAACAACATGTTTTTAGAAAACCATAGGCACGAAAGTAACAAAAAAGGGAGCATTGAAGTTATATGCGGCAGTATGTTTTCGGGTAAAACTGAAGAACTTATACGCAGATTAAAGCGTGCGCAATTTGCTAAGCAAAAAGTAGAAATTTTTAAACCAAAAATAGATACCCGTTATCATGAAATGGATGTTGTGTCGCACGACGCTAATGCAATTATGAGCACCCCTGTACCCACCAGTTCAAATATTTTATTGATGGCAAACGATGTAGATGTGGTTGCCATTGATGAGGCACAATTTTTTGATATGGAGCTTGTGAACGTGTGCAATAAATTAGCCAATAACGGCATACGCGTTATAGTGGCAGGATTAGATACAGATTTTGAAGGCAAGCCTTTTGGCCCCATGCCTCAACTAATGGCGGTTGCTGAGCACGTTACTAAGGTGCATGCTATTTGCATGCAATGTGGTGCGCTGGCTAATTACAGCTTTCGTAAATCGGCAGATAAAGCATTGGTTGTATTAGGCGAAACAGAATCGTACGAACCACTTTGCAGAGAGTGCTACAATAAATCTTTTCATAAAAGCGAATAAGGTTTATGAATTTTTCTGTTGATAAGGTTGCAAGTATTTTATCTACCAAATTAATTGGCAAGCAAGAGAATATGTTCTCTACTATTGTAACTGATAGCCGTACAGCAGGTTTTACAGCACAGGCACTTTTTGTTGCCATTAAAGGAGAACGACATAACGGACACATTTATATTAAAGAGCTTTACCAACAAGGTTGCCGTTGTTTTTTAGTAAGCGAAGAACATGCTTATTATAAAGAGCTAAGCGATGCATGTTTTTTATTGGTAGAAGACACGTTGCTTGCCATGCAACAACTGGCGGCTTATAAAAGAAGTCTGTTTAAAATACCGGTAGTTGGCATAACAGGCAGCAACGGTAAAACCATTGTAAAAGAATGGTTATGGCAGTTGCTCAACGTCGATTATAATATTTGTAAAAACCCAAAAAGCTATAACTCGCAAATTGGTGTACCACTATCGGTTTGGCAACTAAACGAGAAAAATAACTTTGCGTTGTTTGAGGCAGGCATTTCGTTACCTAACGAAATGGAAAAGCTTGAACCTATTATAAAACCTACTATTGGCATTATTACAAATATTGGCAGCGCGCATGATGAAAACTTTACTGATTACTTACAAAAAACTACTGAGAAACTTTTACTATTTAAGCATACCGAAACTTTAATTTACTGCAAAAATTATGAGGCGATTGAAAACAGATTGCAGCATTTAGATTTTAAACATCTGAAAAAAATTAGTTGGTCTACCTTGCAGCAGGCAGACTTACAAATTACCGAACAAGAAGAGCAACACACACACACTTTACTAAAAGGGCTTTATCACAAAAAAGAAATTGAATTACAAATTCCGTTTACAGATAAAGCCTCGATAGAAAACTGCATACTTTGCTGGTTGTTTATGCTTCATTTAAATTATAGTAACGAAGTTATACAACACCGTATAGGAGATTTAGAGCCTTTAGGGATGCGTTTGGAAATGAAGCAAGGCATAAACAATTGTACGTTGATTAATGACTCTTACAGTAACGACGTACATTCGTTATCTATAGCGCTTGATTTTTTAAAACAACAAAAACAGCATAAACACAAAGTTGTTATACTAAGTGATATTTTGCAATCAGGTAAAAACACAAATGAATTATATACAGAAGTAAATAATTTACTGAAGAGCAGAAACATTTCAGAATTGGTTGGAATTGGAAAAGATATATCATCGCAACAAAATTACTTTACCGTAAAGAAAACTTTTTTTGCTACCACGCAAGATTTTATTGAAACCTGTAAGCAAGAAAAAATTGCTTTTAAAGATAGTGTCATCCTTATAAAAGGCGCACGCAGTTTTGGTTTTGAGCATGTACATAAATTACTGCAACAAAAAAGTCATGATACGGTTTTAGAAATTAACCTGAATAATTTAGTACACAACTTAAATTATTACAGAAGCAAATTGAAACCTGGTGTAGGCATTATGCCTATGGTAAAAGCATTTTCATACGGGAGTGGTAGTTTTGAAATTGCCAACGCTTTGCAACACACCCACGTAAATTATTTTGCCGTTGCTTATGCTGATGAGGGAGTTGAATTGCGCAAAAATGGCATAGCCACTCCTATAATGGTTATGAACCCAGAGTCACAAAGCTTTGAGCAAATGTTGCAGCACAATTTAGAACCCGAAATATTTTCGTTTTCGGTATTAGAGCAATTTGCCAATTATGTTTCGGTAAATAATAAGCAAGCTACTTTTTCGGTTCATATAAAAGTAGATACAGGAATGCATCGTTTGGGTTTTGAGGAACAAGATGTACCGCAGCTTATAGAAAAACTAAAGCACTATTCTTTCTTACAAGTAAAAAGCATTTTTTCGCACCTTGCCGCAAGCGATGATGTAACATTAGATGATTTTACGAATGAGCAAATTACTTTGTTTGATAGATTAAGTAAACAAATTATGCAAACGTTTAGTCACCCTATTCTTAGACATATTTGTAATTCGGGTGGCATAAGTCGTTTCCCAAATGCACATTTTGATATGGTACGTTTAGGAATTGGTTTGTATGGTGTTGGTGTAAATGATGCCGAACAAAAACAATTACTAAATGTCAGTTCATTAAAAACTACCATATCACAAATAAAACATGTAAAAGCAGGAGATACGGTTGGCTATAGCCGTAAAGGAAAAATTACTAAACCAACCACCATTGCCACCGTACCTATTGGTTACGCCGATGGCCTGAACAGAAGATTGGGTAATGGCACAGGACATTTATACGTGCATAACAAACCCGCCCCTATTGTAGGCAATGTGTGTATGGATATGTGTATGATTGATATAACCGACATTAATGCGCAAGAAGGTGACGAAGTAATTGTATTTAATTCGGCGGAGACATTGAATAGCTTAGCTAATACATTAGGCACCATTTCATACGAATTGCTTACGTCGGTTTCAGCAAGGGTTAAACGGATTTATTTGCAAGAGTAAATTTCCTCTCTAATTAAATATACCGGTATCGGCAGCACGCTCCATCGGTTTAAACTCTGATGAGTAATTTAGTTTATACACCAAATTATTGTTGCGCAAATAATAAGCATCGTTAGTTTTTATTAAAGCTAAATCTGCTTTTTCGGGGTAACCATAAATTAAAAGTCGGCTACGGGTCATTTTGTAGCCTTTAGAATTTAGCGGGGTTTTCCAAAATTCAATCATAAAAAACTCTTCGGCAGGCGGTGTCGTAACTCCGGCTAAGGATGCTGCTAAAGAATCAGTAGTGTTTACTTTTTCGGCAGGCGTAACTGTTTTAACATAAATATTTTTCACACTCAATAATTCTTCTTTTAGCACCTGATAATTATCGCTGTTTATATAGGCAGAATCGGTAACATCGTTAAACGAAAGAATAGCTTCGTTTTTATTTATTACAGGGTTTTCTTTTTTTTGGTTTGATTTATTAATACTTTTTTCCTGAGTTTTATTTTCATCGTCAGTTTTATTTGGACTAACTAATTGCTCACTGACATTTTGTTTCTGCGTAAGCAAACTCATGTCAAATTTTCTTACATAAGAATCCAGTTTAAAAATAAAGAAAAGACACCCCGCCAGCAGCCCAATAGAGCCTCCGAAAATAAAAATCTGTAACTTTTCTCTGAGTTTCAATGTAGAAAATTTTCGTAAATTTAAGTAAATATTTGCTTTAAAAAAGGCAATCGTTAAGCAATGTTAAAACAAATATATAGCGTAAAATTTTGGCAAGCAATTTGCGTTATAGCAGAAAAATAAAACAAAAAAACATGAAAAAACTATTGTCAACCCTGCTAATTGCTTCTATAGGTGGAGGCTCGGCACTTTACATTCAGCAAAAGTTTTTTAAAGAAGAAAACTTTGCTGCTAACCAAATACATTATACAGCGCCAGTTAGATATACATCTGCATCAAACTCAATTTCTACGGCGGCTCCCGATTTTACAGGCGCCGCCGAGACATCTATAAATACAGTGGTACACGTTACCACACAAACTGAAGAAAAGTATAACCAAATGAACTACGATCCTTTTCATCAGTTTTTTTATGGAAGTCAGCCACAACAACAACGTATACAGCAAGGTAGTGGCTCGGGTGTTATCATCGCTAAAGATGGGTACATTGTAACCAACAACCACGTTGTTGCTGATGCCGATAAAATTGAAGTTATTTTAAACGATAAACGCACCTATACGGCAGAACTTATAGGAACTGACCCACAAACCGATTTAGCTCTTTTAAAAATTAAAGAAAAAGATTTACCTTTTTTACCTTATGGAAACTCGGATAACGTAAAAGTGGGTGAATGGTGTTTGGCTATTGGTAATCCGTTTAACTTAACATCTACCATTACTGCCGGTATAATTTCTGCTAAAGGGCGTAACATTAATATTTTAGAGAACGACCCTGCTCATGGTGTGTTCCCTATAGAATCGTTTATTCAAACAGATGCGGCTGTAAACCCTGGAAATAGTGGTGGCGCATTAGTTAGTACCAACGGAGATTTAATAGGGATTAATTCAGCCATAGCCAGTCAGAATGGTGCTTATATTGGCTATTCATTTGCTATACCTGTAAACATTGTAAAAAAAGTAGTGGCAGATTTAGCTGAGTTTGGTACCGTACAACGTGCCTTTATTGGTGTTAGCATACGTGATATAGATGCTAAGCTTGCTGAAGAAAAATCGTTGAAAGATTTAAAAGGCATCTATGTAAATGGCTTAACTGAAAATGGGTCGGCTGAAAAAGCAGGAATTGTTTTAGGGGATGTTATTACAAAAATAGAAGGTTTTGATGTAAACAATGCTGCTGCTTTGCAAGAACAAGTCAGCAAATATCGTCCGGGAGATAAAGTTAGCGTTACGCTTATACGCGACAATAAAGAAATAGACTTACCTGTTGTACTTAAAAACAAAGATGGTAACGTTAGCGTTATTAAAAAAGAAAAAACAGAAGTTAAAGAAGCTACCGTTATTGCTTCGTTAGGTGCCGGCTTTGAAGCCATTAGTAAAAGCGACATGAAAAAGTTAAACATACAAAACGGCGTACGTGTAGTTGATATGCAAAATGGTAAATTGTTTGCTGCCGGTATAAAAGAAGGGTTTATTATTACATCGATTGATAAAAAAGCAATAAGCACAGTTGAAGAAATTGCAGCCGCTGTTAAAAATAAACAAGGTGGCATTTTAATAGAGGGCATTTACCCCAATGGCATGCATGCTTACTATGGATTTGGCATGTAAGAATTTAAAACTGCATTATATAAACACGAAAAAGCCTCATGACTAAAATGAGGCTTTTTTGCAAATAAAAAGTACCTTCGCATGGTGAGCATTTATCAAAGAAAACAACAATGGAAATGGTGGCTTGCCGCAGTGGCAATGCTTATTGTGATGGCATCACTTTGGTACTCGCAACAAATAGTTCAAAAAATTTCGACTGACGAAAAAGAGAAAATAAAACTGTGGGCAGGTGCGGTGCAGAAAAAGGCAAATTTGGTAAAATCTACCAACGAGCTTTTTACCAAAATAAAAATAGAAGAGCGTAAAAAGGTAGAGCTATATGCCGAGGCTACTAAAGAGCTTACTAAGGATGTTGCCGATTTAGGGTTTTCGTTACGAGTGTTGCAAGATAATAATACAGTACCTGTTATTATTACAGCAAATGATAATAAAATAATAGGCTCTCGAAATTTAGATTCAACTAAGGAAAAAGACCCTGTTTATTTAGCAGCCCAATTGGCTGAAATGAAAAGCTTGTACAACCCTATTGAAATTGAGTACGCACCAGGCAAAAAAAATTACGTTTATTACAAAAACTCAAAAGTATTTTATCAGATAAAACTGGTGTTTGATAGTTTGATAAAATCTTTTATATCCGAGGTTGCTATAAACAGTGCATCGGTGCCAGTTATATATACTGATTCTACACAAAAAAATGTATTGGCTTTTGGAAAGATAGACTCTCAGTTAGTGACAAACTCAGCTAAACTTGCTGCTACTTTAAAAAGAATGCAACAACAAGCAACACCTATTGAAATTAATTTGGGTGATGGCATTAAGAATTATATTTTTTATGAAGAGTCATCAACCCTCAGGCAGTTACGTTATTTCCCTTATGTGCAGCTTTTAATTATTGCCCTGTTTTTATTAATTGCCTATACCCTATTTAGTACGGCACGTAACTCCGAGCAGAATTTAGTTTTTGTTGGCATGAGTAAAGAAACCGCTCATCAGCTTGGCACACCTTTATCATCGCTTATGGCTTGGATAGAACATTTGAAAGAAACCACCTTAGACCCATCTATAATATATGAGATGAACCGTGATGTAGATAGACTGCAAACGATTACAGATAGGTTTTCTAAAATTGGATCTCAACCTACTCTAACACATGAAAATGTAACTAAAGTGCTTGAACATGCTTTTGATTATATCAAACAACGTTCATCAAAAAACATAAACTTTATTTTTCAAAATAATGACAGTACAAATATTGATGCACTTTTATGTGTGCCTTTATTTGAATGGGTAGTAGAAAATATTTGTAAAAATGCCATAGATGCCATGGATGGAAAAGGCACCCTTATAGTAAGCATTAAAAGCGAAGACCATAAAGTAGTAATTGATATTAGTGATACCGGAAAGGGGATTGCAAAAAATAAATTAAAAGCAGTTTTTGAACCAGGCTATACTACCAAACAACGCGGCTGGGGCATGGGATTATCTTTATGCAAACGCATTATAGAGAATTATCATAACGGTAAAATATTTGTAAAGCAATCGGAGCTTGGTAAAGGTACCACCTTTAGAATTATACTTAGTGTTTAACTAAAGGCTAAGCACCATTTTAAGATGTGGTAAATCGCAATCTAAATAAACATCGCCAACCGTTTTAAAGCCTATATTTTGGTAAAACTCTTTTAAATACAATTGTGCCGAAATTGTTATTTTTTTTGTTTTAAACTCTTTTTTAGTCAGTTCAATTGCCTTTTCCATTAATAAATAAGCATATTTTTTACCGCGGTGTTTCTCATCAATAACTACTCTGCCAATGGATGGAGTTTTATACGTATATCCTTTGGGAATAAGGCGTGCATAAGCTACTATTTTACCACGTACCAAACCCAGCAAATGCAAACAATCTTTATCTACTCCATCAGCATCTAAATAAATACAGTTTTGTTCGACTACAAAAATTTGCTGACGCAGTCGCAGTAAATCATATAACTCATCTACACTAAGTTCATTAAATTTTTTCAATTTAAATTTCATCATGGATATGTAGCAAGGCTATTGCTTTTTAAAATAATTCCCTTTAATCAGATCATCTAAAGGAAGCCGGTTGTTTTTATAAAGGGCAATTACAAAGGCATCTTTAATGGCTATTTTTTTTGCCTGCTTACACATATCGTCTGCTTTTTTTAATGTATTAAATTCACCCAATGTAAAACGAGTTATGCCATCAGCATAGGTTTGACGCCGTACAGCAGGCAACTGAAGCAGTTTATTAAAATTAAAATTCTCTATAAATTTATAAGCCCCTACCTGTACCTTAAATGTAACGCTATCTGCTACCATGCTGCCGTATTTGGCTAAAAATTCATCGTAGTTCATGCTCAGTGTTCCAACATCCGATTTTAGTTGCGTTGTATCAACAGCCATTTTCTTTAAATATTCTTTAGAATATAAATTTATATCAGATGTTAGCGACGCAAAAGAATCTAAGGTTACGGTTGATATACTTTTTACCATACGTAAATCTTTATAGGTAAACTCCACTTCAAACTCGTTACCCGAAGGAATGTTTAATAAATATTTACCTGTTGCCGAATTTGAAGTAAAAGCCCCCGAAAAATTTTTTCGACCATATTTTGATTTTATTTTTATTCCGGCTTCCACCTTTTTATCATCTGCATAAACAACTCCTTTAAGCACTATTAATGCCGTTGGTTTGCCAAACATACCGGGTTCTACTAAGTAAATATCCTGCAACCCGTAACCTCCTTTTCTTTCAGTAGAATAGTAAGCCCTTTGCCCATCGGCAGAAACCCAATAATATTTATCATCCTGATTACTGTTAACAGGTTTACCAATATTATAGGGTGTGCCCCACTTACCATTTTTCATATCTGACCTAAAAATATCGTAACCACCTGTAGAGTTATGTCCTGTAGAACTAAAAAACATGGTGTTTCCATCTGCTGTAACAAAAGGAGCATCTTCATCAAACGTGGTGTTTATGGTTGTACCTAAATTTTTTATGTTGCCATAAATTCCATCCGGCATAAGTTGGGCAAACCAAATATCTCTACCACCTTGTCCACCGGGGCGTTCACTTGAGAAATAAACTATTTTTTCATCGGGAGAGAAACAAATGCTACCTTCCCAGTAATTAGAATTAATTCCTTTTAATTTTTCGGGTATACTCCATTCAGTGCCTTTTAAATAACTCACAAAAATATCACCGCTACCTAAGGCTACATTACGGAAAAGATATAGTTTTTGTCCATCGTGACTAATAAACAAAGGCGCATCGTTACCATTTGTGTTAATGGCATCAATTGGTTTAGGTTCATCCCAGTTTCCTGAATCTTTTTTTTGCGATATAAAAACATCTTCAAAGTAAGTTCCTTTTGGATCAGATTTGCCTGGCAATTTTTGTTTCCCTCCTTTTGATTTTGGGCCGAGATAGGTAAAAACCATAAAATTTTCATGTCCCGGTAAAAGGGGCGAATATTCTGAAGCAGCTGTGTTTACAGGCGGGCCAATATTTGTAATACTTGCAATGGTGCCTTTATTTAATTGCTCAGCAGAATTTTTACAAATTTCTATTTGATGATTAACAACACTTTTTAATGTATCTGGCAGCGGATTTGCAAGATATAATTCAAATTGTTTTATGGCATCTATATATCTATCATTGTTTTGATACACTTTGCCTAAATAAAAATCGTAATCGAGTAATTTACTTTTTATAGGTTCAGCGGCTTTTATATTTTCTTCGGCTTTAGAAAAATAAAACGTGTTGTAACATTGGCATGTTCCTAACAGATACTTTAAATATAAATTATCCGGATATGCTTTTGCCAAACTATCATACAATCCCAAAGAAGCAATATATTCCTGATTTTTATAATGATTATCAGCAGTTGTTAAAATTTTCTTTTCAGGTTCGGTTAATAGTTTTTGAAGTTCAGACTTTAACTCATTATTAATTTGAGCTTTGCCCAAAAAGAAAAATGTTACCAATAAAAACGAAAGAATGATTCTTTTAAGCATAAACTGAGTTCCGTTTACCAAATATACTAAAAAAATACAGATAATTAAGCGGAAGCTTCGGAGAATTGATGCTCATAAAGGCTTTTAAAATGTCCATCTTTTTTAAGAAGTTCTTGCAGAGAGCCTGCCTCAATAATTTTACCATGTTCAATTACCATAATACAGGATGCCTTTTGTATGGTTGCCAAACGATGGGCTATAATAAAAGATGTGCGCCCTTTTGTTATTTTTTCGGTAGCGGCTTGTATCAATTGCTCTGTTTCGGTATCTATTGATGAAGTTGCCTCATCTAAAACTAAAATGGCAGGCTTATGCACATAGGCTCTCAAGAAAGCAATCATTTGTCGTTGTCCGGTAGATAGCATGCTACCTCGTTCGCGTACATTAAAATTATAGCCATCAGGCAACTGCATTATAAACTGATGCGCACCGATGTATTTAGCTGCCTCTATAATTTCCTCATCGGTAATGGCTTTGCTGTAAAGCGAGATATTGTTTTTTATGGAATCGGAAAATAAAAAAACATCTTGTAACACTACCGAAATTTGCGAACGCAAAAAATCTACATCAAAATTGTTTTGTGGAATGTTATCGAATAAAATATCACCTTTATTAATTTCGTAGTACCTGCCCATTAAATTCATAATGGTTGATTTACCAGAGCCCGTTGCACCTACAAGTGCAATTGTATCTCCTGGGTTAACGGTAAACGAAACATCTTTAAGTACATAATTATCTTTATTATAGGCAAACCAAACGTTTTTAAATTCTACTTTACCATTTAGGTGCTTAATAAGATTGCCTTTATTTTCAATTGCCTCATTTGTATCTAATAATTTAAACACACGCTCAGCCGACACCATGCCCATCTGCAGGGTGTTTAATCTATCTGCCAGCATTCGTATAGGGCGAAACATCATGCCGGTTAACATAATAAAGAAAGTTATATCACCAGCTGTAACATTAAAATACTTAGAACTGATACCGCTATAAAAAATAATGAGGGCAATTGCCAATGAAGAAAGAATTTCAACTATGGGGAAGAAAATAGAATAGTACCAAATTGATTTAATGTTAGCTACTTTATGCTGCTCATTTATGCCTACAAATTTTTCATACTCTTTTTGCTGGCGGTTAAAAAGCTGCACTACCTGCATGCCCTGTATATGCTCCTGCACAAAATTATTTAAGGCCGCTACCGCATTACGTACTTGGTTAAAAGTACTTTTTACCCCCCGTTGAAAAAATTTAGTAGCAATAAATAACATTGGCAGCGTTATTAAGACTACCAACGTAAGTTGCCAGCTTACTATAAACATAGAGATTAAAAATACAGACAGGCTAAGCATATCGCCCATGATGACGATAAAGCCCTGAGAAAAAACATCTGCCAGTGCCTCGACATCGGATACAGAGCGGGTTACTAAAGTGCCAATGGGCGTGGTATCGAAATATGAGTTTTTAAAAGAAAGTATATGTTTAAAAAGTTTTGTGCGGAGATCTTTAATAATACTTTGCCCAATGGTGGCAGTTAGGATGGTGTTACTTAATTGTAACATAGCTTCTAATAAAAGGGTAGATAACAAGATACCTGAAAAAAGCGTAATCATTTCTACATTTTTAGTAGAAACATAATCGTCTAATATTTTTTTAATTAATAAAGGGCGGGCAATAGTTAAAGCAGCTAAAATAATTGTGATTGCTAACGCAATATAAAACCTGCCTATGTAGGGTTTTATAAAACTAAAAATGCGATTAAGCAGTTTCCAATCGAAAGCTTGTTTATTTTTTTTCTCTGCGCTCAATGCTTTATATAAAAATAGATGAAGGATAATCAATTGCTACCAAGTGCAAACCTTTACCTGTAATAGATTTGCCTGCACTACTCCTGTCTTGCGACAAAATAATTTCTTCAAAATCTTTCAGGGTAATTTTTTTTGTACCAACTTCCAACATAGTACCTACCAAAGCACGTACCATGTTACGTAAAAAACGGTTGGCTTTAACAGTAAAAATAATGCTATCATTTTCACGCACCCAATAACACTCCATTATATCACAAATATGGTTGGCATGACTGTTATTTACCTTAGTAAAACTGGTAAAATCTTTTGTTTTTTTTATAATTTCAGCCGCCTGGTTCATTAAATCAATATCAATATCCCCATATATATAAGCTGAAAAATCGTTTACAAAAGGATTAGGCACCTGATGTATATAATATTTGTAGGTACGTGCTGTGGCGCTAAAACGCGCGTTGGCATTATCCTGCACGAGTAAAATATTAATTAACGAAATATCTTTAGGTACACAATGGTTCATTTTAAAAAGCCATTGTTGTTTGTTACTTATTAAATCTTCTTTACCCGAATCGAAATGGGCGTAATATTCTTTGGCATGTACACCAGTATCCGTACGCCCGCAACCAATCAACGTAATTTTTTCATGAAGCAGTAAACTAAGTTTTTCTTGCAGTATTTGTTGTATGGTTAAAGGTGTATTTAACTGAAACTGCCAACCATGATAGTTTGTTCCGTTATAGGCAAGGTGTAAGAAGTAACGAGGGTGCAATTTACTGGTTCTGTTTTTGTAGATAATTACTTAACGGCTTCCATACAAATTTCAACATTAGCATCTTTAGGAAGGCGAGATGCTTCGATGGTTGCACGGGCAGGAAAATCTTTGGTAAAAAATGCACCATAGGCCTCGTTTACCTGCACAAAATTATTTAGGTCTTTTAAAAAAATGGTTGTTTTAACCACATTATCAAAGGTCATTCCGGCTTCTTCTAAAATACATTTCATGTATTCCATAATATGGCGTGTTTCATCTTTAATGCTGCCCTTAATTAACTTATTGGTAGCTATATCTAAAGCAATTTGTCCTGAAATATATAAGGTGTTACCCGCCAAAATTGCCTGACTATATGGGCCAATTGGAGCCGGTGCTTTTGCCGTATTTATAATTTTTTTCATTTTTATTGTAGTTGATGAGCCGCAAATTTACGCTTTTTTTACGGGAAGAATATGTTACCAAATTGCTTTTTAATTTGGTAAATTTGCCATCCCTAAAAAACTAAGATGTTAACAGTTAAATTTTTTGCTTTCAATCCGGCGCACGAAAACACCTATATTTTGCATGATGAAACACACGAGTGTGTTATAATTGACGCAGGTTGCTATACAGCGCAGGAACAGGCTATTTTAAAAGACTACATTACCGACAAAAAATTAAAACCTGTGATGTTACTTTGTACTCATACGCATTTTGACCATATATTGGGTAACCGTTTTATATTTGATACCTATGGTTTAACACCTATTTTTCATAAAAAAGAATTGGATGTTTTTGCAGCTCAGGAAGGTGTTTGTAAACGATATGAGATAAAGTACGACCCATCGCCAAAGGCTGAAAAATTTATTGAAGAAGGCGATAAACTTACTTTTGGAAACACTACACTTAGCGTTTTATTTACCCCTGGGCATGCACCCGGGCATGTTGCTTTTTATAATGCCGAAAACCACTTAGTAATTAACGGCGATGTGTTATTTAAAGGTACCATTGGCAGAACCGATATTCCCTTAGCTAATCATGCTGATTTAGAAAATAGCATTTTAACAAAACTTTATACTCTGCCCGATGAAACTACTGTTTATACCGGGCATGGACCTGTTACAAACATCGGTTACGAAAAAACGCACAACATGTTTGTTACTGTAGATTAGTTCTATCTATTTAAATGAAACAACCTGATTTACTTTTACTAAAAGAATTTTTAGACGAAAAATATTTTTTATACAACCATAAAAAATTTATTGAAACAGACCCCATTTGCATTCCACATCAGTTTACAAAAAACAAGACATTGAAATTGCCGCTTTTTTAGCTGCCACCATTGCCTGGGGTAACCGACAAAGCATCATAAAAAATGCCACAAAACTTATGCAGTTGATGGATTTTGAACCGCATAGCTTTGTTACAAACGCAACAGCAAAAGACGTAAAAGTATTTTCGAAATTTGTACATCGTACGTTTAACGGTGATGATTGTATGTTCTTTATTCGATCGCTTAAAAACATTTATAAAAACAATACATCGCTTGAAGTACTTTTTAGTAAAGGTATTAAGTCAAACGATGAAACTATAAAAAACGGCATCATAAGCTTTAGAGAGGAGTTTTTTGTTATTCAACATCCGTTACGTACTCAAAAGCATGTGTCTAACCCACTAAAAAACTCAAGTTCAAAAAGGCTGTGTATGTTTTTACGATGGATGATTAGAACCGATAAAACAGGTGTTGATTTTGGTATTTGGAAAAATATAAAACCT
>JABDDQ010000039.1 GCA_013287545.1 Bacteroidota bacterium
TGATGCTGAAAACGAAAACATTTTAACAACTTCTTTTAGAGAAGCTGATACTTTATTTACGCTATCTAATTTGCCCGATAAGGATGTTGATTTGTTGATTGAAATAAAAAGTAAAACCTTAACGTATGCTTTAGATAATGAGTGGGGCGGAGATGCCATTATAATTGGCTATGGTGCCGAAGTGTTTATTTATAGCGAAGATTCGGTAATATTAGAATACGAAAATTATTGTGTGCGTTTATTGAGCAGGTATCCTAATACCAAAGAATATTTAAAGAAAGAGCCTTGGCGTGCCATAAAATATTTATTGGCAGATGATGTTAAAAGAAATAATTTAATTAATAAGGCTTTAAGAAATCACAATAAAATGGTTGATTACTCTGACCCAATTTTGGGTGAGCGCAATTTGTGGTTAAATAAAAGCAAGTGTGATGTTTGCAAGGCATGCAACATATGAACAGATTTTGTAAATCTGTTAACATTAAAAAACAAAAAAATAGATACATTACAATTAAAATGCTCTAACTTAGTTATACAAAAGGCAGTAGTTATTCCTTAATATTTTGCAATATGTTTGAATTAAGTAAACGAATTTTAGAAAAAGTAAGTTTCGATAAAACACTTTTTCGTAAAGAATTGACAAAAGCCGTTAAATGGGTTAAGCCAAATGAAAAAACACTTTTAAAAGTGTGGTGTTTAGCCACATTCGGACACCAATACATGGAAGAAATAACTGAAGTTTTTAAAAATGTTGGGTAACCTCCATGTTTTAAAACGCTATCCATTTCCTTATACGTGAGCAGTATTTTCCAAAAAATAATTGAAGTAGAAAACGGTAAACTTAAAGCGGCTCTGTGTACTATAATTACTACTAAAGGCTCTGCCCCGAGAAAAATGGGTGCAAAAATGCTGGTGTATCAAAACGGGACTATTGCAGGCACTATTGGGGGCGGCTCGTTAGAAAAAGTAGTTATTGGGCAAGCATTAGAAGCTATAAAAAATAATGAAGCAAAAACGGTAAAGCATAATTTGGTAAGCGAACTTGCCATGTGTTGCGGTGGTACTGTAGAACTTTTTATAGAACCCATTATGAATAGAAAAAGAATATACATTTTTGGTGCGGGGCATATTGGTAAAGCTTTGGCAAAGTTTGCCGGCGACCTTGATTTTGATGTTACCCTAATTGATGAACGTTACGAAGCTTTTGATGATATAGATATATCCGAATGCACTTTGGTAAAAGAACAACACGTTACGGCAATTGAACAATTAGATTTTAACGAAAACACATTTGTGGTTATTTTAACGCATAATCACGCTTATGATAGAGAAATATTGGCTTTAACATCAAAAAAACCGCATCAATATATAGGCATGATTGGTAGCGAACGCAAGGTGGAGATTGCAAAAAAGAATATGATTGCGGCTAATTTTTTAAACGAAGAAGAAATTAGAGAAATTGATATGCCTATTGGAATAGATATTGAAGCAATAACGCCGCAAGAAATTGCCATTAGTATTTTGGCAAAACTAATTGATGTAAGAAATATAAAAACTACCCTGAAAGTTTTAAAGTAGGTATAAAATACGACGGAACTTTTTATCTTTAAACTTTATACGGAAGAACTATGCAACAAACTATTTCATTTGTATTGGATGATAAAATACAAACACTTGCTTTTAACGAGCAATTGTCACCTACTACCACTGTGTTAAATTATTTACGTAATAGTCCTGTTCATAAAGGGGTGAAAGAGGGTTGTGCAGAGGGTGATTGCGGTGCTTGTACAGTTGCTATTGGTGAGCTGGGCGCAGATGGAAAATTACATTATCATGCTATCGATTCTTGTTTAGTTTTCCTTCCAATGCTTAATGGTAAGCAATTAATTACGGTGGAGAATTTAATGCAGAGAGGAGGAGGAGAAGAAATTTTGCACCCGGTACAAAAAGAAATGGTCGAGTGCAATGGTAGCCAGTGTGGTTATTGTACACCAGGCATTGTAATGTCTATATTCTCTTTATATAAAACCGAAAACAATCCTACAAAAGAAATCATTGAAGATTCCCTTACGGGAAATCTTTGTCGATGTACCGGTTATAAGCCTATTATTGAAGCAGCAGCCAAAGCTTGTGTAAATAATGGAGTAGATTTTTTTACGAAGAACGAAAAGCATATTATAGGCTTACTTACACAAATTAAAAAAGATAGTCAATCGGTAGATATAGAAACTAAAAAACAAAAATATTTTCAACCTAAAACCAAAGCAGAAGCATTAGAGTTGAGAGATAAAAAACCTAACTCTATTTTAATAAGCGGAGCAACCGATGTGGCCTTACGTGTTACCAAACGACATGATTTATTGGAAGAGATAATAGACCTATCCCATATAGAAGAATTAAAAAAATGTACCAGAACGGATTATGTGATAAAGTTTGGTGCAGGCATGAGCTTAGAGGAAGTAAAAAAAGTTTCAAAAAATGAATTACCTGCATTGAATGAAGCTTTAACGGTTTTTGGGTCGAAACAAATACGCACACTTGCAACCTTTGGGGGGAACCTTGGGTCAGGCTCACCCATTGGGGATACGCTGCCTGTACTAATGGCTTATAATGCCGATATAAAATTGCAAAGCGTAAACGAAGAACGTATTGTAAATATGAATAATTATGTTTTGAGTTATCGTGTAACGGCACGCAAACCAAATGAACTGATTACAAAAGTTATTATACCAAAACCTGTTGCGGGTACGATAGTGAAATTTTACAAAGTATCTAAACGAAAAGATTTGGATATATCTACGGTGAGTGCAGGTTTTAGTTTACTGATAGAAAAAAATAAAGTTAGCGCCATAACCCTTGCTTATGGGGGTATGGCAGCCATTACAAAACGGGTCGCAAAAGCAGAAGCTTTTTTAATGGGTAATGAATGGACACGTGAAAATGTGGAGCAGGCTATGGAATTAATTGCGGGAGATTTTACGCCGATATCTGATGCGCGGTCAGGTGCTGAATTTAGAAGTGTGGCTGCAAAAAATTTGTTGTTAAAGTTTTGGAACGAAACACATCATTAATATATCTACTATGAACATTCCTCACGATAGCGCACATAAACATGTATCGGGTCAGTCAGTATATATTGATGATATACAGGTTAATTCCCAATTATTAATTGGGCGCATTGTATATAGTAAATGCGCTCATGGCAAAATAAAAACACTTGATTTAGAAGCTGCAAAAAAATTACAGGGTGTACATGCTGTGCTTTGTTATAAAGATATACCAGGTGCAAACCAAATGGGACCCGTTATACATGATGAACCTTGTTTGGCTGCCGATGAAGTAATTTGTGTGGGGCAAGCCATTGTACTTATAGCTGCTGAGACAGAAGAGATTGCCATTGCTGCAGAAAAATTAATACGCATTGAGTATGAAGAACAGGAGGCTATTTTAAATTTACGCACCGCAATTGCAAAAAACTCTTTACTGGCACCTGCTCGTACCATGAAACGTGGTGATGCTGATGCGGCATTAAAAAAAGCAAAGCACATTTTAAAAGGAGAGCTTGAAACAGGCGCGCAAGAACATTGGTACTTAGAAACACAATCATGTTTATGTGTGCCGGGCGAGCAGCAAGAAATTACAGCATATAGCTCAACACAACATCCATCAGAAACTCAAGCAATTATTGCTGAAGTTTTAGGGGTGGGAAAAAATGAGATAGTAGTGGAAACACGTCGTATGGGGGGAGGCTTTGGTGGTAAAGAAACGCAAGGTAACTGGGCTGCTGCATGGTCGGCGTTATTGTGTAATGCGACTAAGCGTCCGGTAAAAATTAGGTTGTTTAGAGATGATGACCAAATTATAACAGGTAAGCGTCATCCGTATTTAATACAATATGAAGTTGGTTTTGACGATGTGGGAAAAATATCGGCATTAAAATTTGAACAGCATGCTGATGGTGGTTGTGCTACCGATTTAAGTTTAGCAATTTTAGAGCGAGCTATGTTACATGCTGATAGTAGTTACTTTATTGCGAATATGGAAGTAATTGGCAAGGCATATAAAACAAATTTACCATCAAACACTGCCTTTAGAGGATTTGGTGGTCCGCAAGGAATGGCGGGCATGGAAAGTGTAATTGACCGCATTGCTCGTTTCCTGAAAAAAGATGCGGTTGATGTGCGCAAAATAAATTTTTACGGAATCGATAAAGATAACATAACACATTACGGACAAGAAGTTGAGCTGAATCGTTTAGATACGATGTACGAGCAGCTGATGAAATCGTCGGATTACAGGAGTAGAAGAAAAGCGGTTGATGAATTCAATTCAAAAAATGAATTTTATAAAAAAAGGATTAGCTTTAACGCCTGTAAAATTTGGTATATCGTTTACTACGTCGTTTTTAAATCAGGCAGGTGCTTTGGTAAATATTTATAAAGATGGAACAATTTTGGTTAATCATGGAGGTACCGAAATGGGGCAGGGGCTTAACACAAAAATAGCACAGATTGCAGCGGCAGAGTTGGGTGTAAGCTTATCAAAAATAAAAGTAAACGCTACCAACACTTCTAAAGTGCCTAACACATCAGCTACTGCAGCTTCAGCGGGGACTGATTTGAACGGCATGGCGGTTAAAGTAGCGGTAGATAAATTAAGAGGAAGAATAACAGAATTGTTTGCGAAAGAATTTAGTAAAAAATATATAAATAATCCTTCTGAAAAAGAAAACGTAGTTATTGAAAATGATTTAATTTTTGATACCAAACACCCTGATAGAAAAATTGCTTTTGACGAAGCAATGAATGTTTGCCATTTTAACCAAGTAAGTTTAAGTGCTACCGGTTTTTATAGAACGCCTGATATTGGTTGGGATAAGGCAACTGGTTGGGGCAAACCTTTCAATTATTACTCTTTCGGCATGTGTGTAAGCGAGGTGATGGTTGATACATTAACAGGCTTTTATAAAAATTTGCGTACCGATATTTTGCATGATGTAGGAGATTCAATTAATGCAGGACTTGATATTGGACAAGTAGAAGGTGGTTATATACAAGGTGTGGGTTGGTGCACTACCGAAGAAGTAAAATGGAACGATAAAGGGCATTTGCTTAACCACTCACCAGATACCTATAAGATACCATCAGTACAAGACATCCCTATTGATTTTAGAACGCATTTATTACAAAGTGCGCCAAACCCCAATGCTATACGTAAAAGTAAAGCGGTTGCCGAGCCGCCTTTAATGCTTGCCTTTGCAACGTGGTTGGCAATTAAGGATGCGGTTTCGTCGGTAGCTAACCATCAGTTTGAACCTGAATTTAAATTGCCTGCTACCAACGAAGTTATTTTGTTGAGCATAGAAGATTTAAAGAAAAAACTAAAAGGGAATAACTAATTTATACTTGAATTAAATCGGTTTGAGAAATTATTTCGTTAAGCGCATTATAGAGGCTATCTAAATGTTGTTGTGTATTAAAGACTTGTATAGAGTAGCGAATAAAAACAAGCGCATCTTGTCGCATTACAGGAATTTCTATTTTATATTTTTCAAAAAGTAAGCGTTGTAATTTTTCGGGTTGAGAAGTTTTAATGGGTATGCTGCACATTTGTCCTAAAAACTCATCGGTAATCGGGCATAGGGGTTGAGTATTTAGTAAGGTACAAAAGCGTTGGTAATTTTTATGTGCTAATGCCCTACAATCAACAGCAATTTTATCCCAATTATTATCTTGCAAAAATTGTATGGCTTTTGGTACAGTTAAAAAAGCGGTAAAATCACGCGTGCCTTGTATTTGGTTGTAATCTAAAAACTGAGAGTGGGAGGGAGTGGCACTTTCATATCCCCAACTAATAATTAATGGATCGAAGAGTGGTTGAAATTCTTTTTTTATGTAGAGGAACGAGCAGCCTTTTGGTGTACACATCCATTTGTGGCAAGCACCTGTGTAAACATCAGCTTTAAGTTCGGCTAAGTTTAATGGAATATGCCCTGGAACATGTGCTCCATCAACAATAGTAAATAAGCCTTTTGCTTTAGCTATTTCGCAAATTTCTTTTACAGGAAAAATTAAAGCTGTGGTGCTTGTAATTTGACTGATGAAAATGGCCTTTGTTTTAGGTGTTAAACCTTTAAAAAAATCTTCAATAAATTTTTCTTTAGTGGTAAGCGGAAGTGTAATTGGTTGGCGCACATATTTTGCTCCAGCTTTTTTACAATAGTAATTCCAAGTGCGGTCTAATGCGCCATATTCGAGGTTAGTAGTTAAAATTTCATCTTCAGGATTTAATTTGAAACTTTTTGCAATAATGTTTATAGCATACGAAGGACTTGGTGTATATACAACATCATCCGCATGGCAATTTATATGCTTTCCTAAGGCTTCTCGCGATTTTTTTAAATACTCAAAACCATTAAAGGCAATAAACTGAACAGGCTCGGTTTCTAACTCAAGTTGCCATTTTTGAAGGTCGTAGAAAATGGGTTTTGGACAGGCCCCAAACGAACCAAAGTTTAAAAAGGTAATGTTGGGGTTTAATAAAAATTGCGAGGCTAAAGGGTGGTTTTGCATGGAGGTAAAAATATAACTTTTTGGCTTCTTTATTTTTGCTTACTGCAATTAAAAATAATTGTATCGTTTATTATACCGTTGCGGGAATTTTTTACCAATGCCGTAATAAAATCCAAACCCAAAATTAATGATGCCTGTTATACTACTTGTTTTTAAACCGGCAAGGCTGGTAACATCTTGCAAGGCAATGTTATATGGGTTAAAAGCAGTAGGCATATAAGTATAGGATAGAAAAATGCCGATTGAAAAATTTTCTTCAATGGCAAAATTTAAACTATACTCAGGTTCTATAACCATTGAATTATATGATGTGATTAAATTGGGTTCGCTTTTGGGGTTTACAACATCCGTAAAAACAGATTTGTTATAGCCAATGTTTACGGCAAAAGTTGAATATATGTTTTCGGTATGAAATTTATTGTAACCCAGTTTTACATAACTGGTATAAAGGTGCATTTTTGTATTTAAGTCTATATTATTAGACGGATTTGGAATAGCGTTTAAACCCAATAAACCATCTTTAAAACCAAGGCCGGCAAAAAAGTTATGGGTTAACCTTACGTTGGCAGAGAGATTCATATCGTAAATGCCCCTAAATTTTGCGCGTAACGGTCCATTAGAAACAGCAGCTGGTAAGGTGGTAGAAAAACGTATGGCAAATAACGATTCTTTAAAATTGGAGTGTACACGCCGACTTTCTATATATTCATTATAATTTTCTTCATCTTTATTTTCATTTTGCGCATTTAATTGCCCAAAAGGAAGTAATAAGAGTATATATATAATTTTCTTCATTTTTTATTACTAATATAAGTAATTTTTCTCCTACTCAAAAAAGAAACTTATATAAAACCAAACTAACTATAATATTTGGTTCATTAAAGAGTGAGTTTTACTCTACGCGACCTACAATGATTTTATCGAGGGCTTTTACATAGCGACGGCCTGTTTTAAAATCGGTAGTGGTAATGGTAAGAATGCGGTCATCAAGGTCTGTAAGTTTTTTGCCATCTTTTTCGGTGATAATAAAAAGATTGTTGCCTGTTTCTGAATTAAAAATTTCGTTCCATGAGTAAACAACTTTATATCCATCAGATGCTACAAAGGTTAAATAAAACTCGCTTAATTCTTTAGGTTTTTCTGCTAAGAATTCTATTTTTTCTAAAAGTGGCTTTAGTGCTATGCCTTTTATGTTTTGTATATTTCCTTTTACCTCGCCTAAGTGGTTGGTTAATATTACATTTTTAATTGGCACCACAGGATAACTATTTATATCAGCTAACGTAAATTTTAACTCAGTTTTTATTTTACCTGTTATAATAAATTGCTCAGTTGGTGTAATTTTTGTTTGTGCCCAAGCAAAAATATTTACGAGTAGTAATAAAATTAAGATGTGTTTTTTCATGTAAAGCAAAAGTAAATAAAAAATAGTAACAGATATACTTTGCGCCTATTATTTGGAATCCTTAGAGTTGTGAGCCAGCATTTTCTCTCTGTACAAAATGCCCCATGTACCCATAACTGCTATTACTTTTTTTAGCGTTAAACCAATTTGTGTTACGGCATACTCAACCGTTACAGGTTTGGTATTGCAAACTGTGCGGGTAATTAGTTTGTTCATTTCCATATCTTGCAGTTCACGTGTAAGCATGCGCGGACTGATTCGCAATTTTCGGCATAACTCTTTAAACGTATAAGGTTTTTCAAATAAGGTTATTAAAATGGGCAATTTCCATTTTCCACTTATAATTTCCATTAAGTCTTGAATGCCCCTGCGAGTTTGAGCTGAATAAATAAGCTGGGTGGTTACTTTTTTTTTGATCATCTGTTGTCTGAAACTTTTACAAAGGTGCTTGATAGTGTTGGTATTTAGAATAATTAACAACGCTTGTTTCAGGACAAATCAGACATTTTTGTAAGTTTGGTTTATGAATAGAAAACGACTTCCCATTTACAGTATAGAAAATTTTAATTATTCTGGTAAGGAGGCTGATTTTTTTGCCAACACACTTAAAGAGCAATTAAAGAGTAATCGAGGTATTTTAATGCCACATAGGCATAACTTTTTTTTCGCGCTATTAATCACGAAAGGCTCTGGTACACATACAATTGATTTTATGGAATATGATGTAAAACCGGGAAGAGTGTTTATGATTTCGCCGGGGCAAGTCCATGATTTTAATTTATCAGATGATGCAGACGGGTATCTTTTTTTTCATACCAGAAGTTTTTATGATTCTTATTCTCCAACAAAAAAAGTGCAGGATTATCCTTTTTTCTGCTCGCTATATAACACATCTTTAATTACCCCAAGCAGTAGGCATCTGATAAGAATTGAAGAATTGTTTTCGGAAATACAAGAAGAGTTTGCGCATCATTATTTGATGAAATATCAACGGATACACGTATTAATGGAGCAGCTATATATTGATTTAACAAGAATATATTTGCCTCAGAAGCACATAGATAGTCAGAACCAAAATTATTTGAGCAAAGTAAGAAAGCTGGAAGACTTGATTGACAGAAATTTTAAAAAAATAAAGTCGCCGAGCGAATATGCCAAGAAGATGTTTATAAGCGAGAAGCATTTAAACCGAATATGTAAAGAGTGTTTAAATAAAACTACATCCGATTTGATTGTGGATAGAATAATGCTTGAAGCTAAACGAATGCTAATTTATACCGGCGACTCTGTTACAGAAATAGCAGACCAATTAGGTTATGAAGACCATTCGTACTTTTCGCGCTTATTTAAAAAGAAATGTGGTAAAACTCCTTTGGAGTTTGCGAAACTTGCCGATAAGTAATTAGCTGCAAAAATTTAATTAGCTAATTTTTTACGTCGGTTTTCTAATATTTTTAGGAACGAACGTGTTCTTATTTCTTCCATGGTTAAACCTGTAGCTATAACATCTTCAGCAGATATGGCTCCGCAATTCATAGCACGAAGAAAATAATTTAAAAGCCCTTGTCCGGTTGCGGCATCATCAAACACATCATCGGTTAAGGTTGCACGGGCGGCTTTTTCTACAAAAGCTTTAAGTCGTTTAGCGGCGTCCTCATAACTCTCTAAAAAGAAAGAGTACACGGCAGCATAACGCATAGGGAACTGCGCAGGGTTTAAATCCCAACCTTGGTAAAGGCCTTTCCATAAAGAATAGCGTGTATGATTATAAGCTTTTTTCCACGAACGTTGAACCACCATTTTATTTTCGGCAATTTGCTCAGCACTTAATTTATCGCCACGGTGCGGGCCAATAGGCATTACGTTTGTTGCTCCATCAGAAAGCCAAATGCCGGTTGCCCCAAGAGATACTTTCATAAAATGATGTGCGAAATCGCAAACAGCATGCCCCATATCTTGATACTTGGCAGTGATGTTGCAGGCTGCGGTATAATCGTAGGTGCCAAATGCTGTTGCAATCATACGACCCTTGCTTGCTTCAACAAAAGTGCGCAATGGGTTTTTACCATCTTTATCAATAACGGCTTGCGTGGTTTCAACCATCATTTCCATTTTAAGTGCGCCGCTTGGTATTTGTGTGTTGGCTTCGATGGTTTCGAATAATTTTACCAAAGCGCTCACTTGCTCAGGGATGCTAACCTTGGGTAACATAACTACAAAGTTGTTGGGTAGTTTGCCATTGGTTTGCTCAGACAATGTGCTAAGAAAAATATCGAGTGTGCGAACACCCCGTTCTTTTAAATCTTCGGTAAAAGGTTTTATGCGTATGCCGATGAAAGGTGAAAGCGAGTTTGCTCTCATACCTTTGGCTACTTCGGTAGCGGCTTGTGCGGCGGTTGCATCCTCTTCATCCCACGAGCGGTTGCCAAAACCATCTTCAAAATCGATACGAAAATCTTCTAAGGCTTCGGCTTTTAATTTTGCAATTACTTTGTTGTAGGTTGTGTATGATAACCAGGCCGTTTCTTTTTTGCGTTCGGTTTCAGAAAGGCCGTCCATTTTTTTGATTAGCTTTTCTATTTCGGCAGCGTTGCTTGGCAATGTTTCGTGGCCTGATAATTCAATTGCTTTTGCAAACTCAACAAAGTTGGGTGCATTGTTTACTAAAGTTTTTAAGGCTGCCTGCCCCATTTTTTCAGCAGAATCGGCAGTGAATAAATCGGCACCACCATATACAGTGTGAACAGGTTGACGGTCGGGTTTATCGCCGGGATAAATTTTTTGGAAGGCTTTGTTGGCTTTGCCTAATTCGTTTAAGATACTTTCTTTCTCTTGAGTGGGAATAGATTGTTTCATACTAATTTGTGGTTTAAATATTTTATTTTGATTAATGATTAGCTGCCACGGTAGGTTGAGTAACCGTAGGGGTTTAATAAAAGCGGCACATGATAATGTGATTGATCGGTGGTTTGAAAAACGATGGTTACTGAAGGGTAAAATGCTTTTACGCCTTGTGCTTTGAAATAAGATTCGGTATCAAAAACTAAACGATAGATGCCGGGTTGTAATTTTACATCATCGGCTAACAAGCCAGGAAGACGACCATCAGTATTTGTTTGGCCTTTACCGAGAGGAGACCAAGTGCCATCTGCATTTGGTTTTTCTAACACGATGGAAACGTTTTGTGCGGGTTTACCGATTGAAGTATCTAATATGTGTGTGGTAAGTTGACTCATGACAATAATTTTTCTAAACGTATGTGAGTTATTTTATTTTGTTCGCCCATGGCAATTTTAATTTCGGTTTCGGCACTATTGGTTAAACGTGCGTTTAGTAAAGCTGACATTTGTTCGGCAGTTTTACCTGTGGCACAAACAATAAATATGTAACCAAATTTTTTAAAATAAGCTTCGTTACCATCGGCCAAAGCAATTAATGTATTTTGTGTGGCGGTGTTAACACCTGCCTGCTCGCCACCGGCCCAATTCTTAGTGGAGGTAAATTTTTTTTCGAGACTTTTTAAATCGCCGATTTTTGGATGATGCGTAAAAGCTTCTAAACCATCTTGCACTGAGCAGTTGTGCCAAATGGTATCAGAAATGTTTAATAAATCTGCTTTGCTTTTAAATGGTTTTTTACCTGCCAATTGCTTTGCCCATGTGGTTGAGCCACAGCACTTGAATAACTCTTCGAAAGTTTTATCTGATGATAAATTATTTAATTCTTGTATTGTCATTTACTTTTTAATGTTACCAAATAAACGTAAACGACTAACACCACCATCAGGGAAAATGTTTAAACGAATGTGTGTGAAAGGACCATGGTTGGCAATTTCTTTTTCAAAAAAATGTTCGTGGTCGGCTTGCAGTTTTTGCTTGGGTAAAATTTCTGTCCACTTAATATCAGGCGAGTTGATGTTGATTTCATCAAGCGCTACGGTTTCAATTTCGATAGTTGAACTGGTAGGCAAAACTTCTGCACGCGATAAACCCAAGGAGCTTGCACCAAGGTCTACTGTTTCTAAATCAATGCCTTCTATAGAACAGGTATCGGGATAATTGCCTTTGAAATGACAAGTATCTACTAAAATTTTATTTATGTTGCCCTGATGCGCCAGTTTTACAATTACCCAATCGCGGTTATTAGGTGTGCGGTTGCGTTTGGTTTCCCAGCCATCACCCATGTTAACACCTCGCCCCGGCATAATTAAATTATCCATGTGGCTAAAAAACATATCGTTGCAAAGTACAGATTTTGCTCCGTTGGTTGCAGCAGCTAAATCTATTACATCGGTTTCTTTTACGGCATCCCAATTTTTGTAAACTTGGCCATATACTTTTAAACGTGCCACACCACCATCGGGATAAATGTTTAAACGCAGGTGTGTATAAACTGTGTCGCTATCTGTTTCGTAAAAATTTTGACTACCGGGATTTAAAGGTGATTTGGGAAGAATTTCTGTCCAGCTTGCTTTTTGCAAAGCATCTGCCGAAGCATCATCGGGCATGTTGCAAGCCTCGATAGAAGCATGGGGCGGGTGATTGCCCAAAAAGAAATTAGTATCGATATCAAAACCTTTTATAATGCCTGATGCGCCCAGTTTAATAATGCACCAATCGTAACCCGGTACACGTTTTCTGCGCGACTCCCAACCATCCATCCATTTACCTCTATCTGTATATTTATCTGCAATAAAAATACCACGGCCGGGCTTTAATAAATTTTCTTTCTCGGCAAAAAAATCGTCGCTGCAAATAATTGCTTTGCCACCCAGGCGTTCAGATGCCAAATCAATTAACGATGTAAATGCGAGACTGTTTGTGTTACTATTTTCCATATAAATTTCTGTAATTAATTTCCTTTAAATTTTTGTTTGCCCACTAGTATTTCGAAATACAATTTAAAATCACCTTTAAGCGACATCCATGGATATTTGAATGTGGCGGGTTTATTTTTTTCGATAAATAAATGACCTATCCATGCAAAAAAATAAGCTGATACAATGCCTGCTAAAAGTAATTGGCCATTTTCTTTTATAATAGCTGTAATTGTTAGTATGAAAAAAAGACTGGTGCCTATAAAATGCGTAACACGCGTACCAACCTGACGATGCTCGTTTAAGTAGTAAGGATAAAATTCTGCAAAGGTTTTATATTCTTTATCGGCCATTAAGGTTAATGCTTTTTTAAAAGGACTTTGCCCTGTGGTAAAGATATGAAATTCCCGTTTTCAAATACTTTTTTACCCGCTATATAAGTTTGTTTAACAACACCGTTTAACTCCTGACCCATATAAGGACTTATTTTGTGGCGATAATGTATATCGGTACTTTGTACGGTAAATTTTTGGTTAGGAGCCCACACAACAATATCGGCATCGTAGCCTTTTTGTAATTGTCCTTTTGAGTTTTGAAAGCCAATGAATTTAGCCACATGCTCGCTCATTAAAGCGGCTACCTCAGCAATGCCCAAACCATGTTTTTGTGCGGCGGTAAAAACCACAGGCAGCGAAAACTGAATAGAGGCAATGCCGCCCCAGGCTTCTTTTAAATTACCGGTTTCTATTTTTTTTAAATCGGGAGTGGCGGGAGAGTGGTCGGTAACCACAAAATCAATTAAGTTGGTTTTTAATGCCTGCCATAATTTTTCGTTGTTGGCCCGTTCGCGAATTGGGGGAGCACATTTAAATAATGTATTACCATTGGGAATTTCTTCGGCACAGAAATATAAATATTGCGGACAGGTTTCAACCGTTAGTTGTAAACCTTTTTCTTTTGCCGCTTTTATTTGCGCCAGAGAATCGGCGGAAGATAAATGAACAATGTGTGTGGGGCAATTAAATTCTTCGCATAATTCAATCATCATTTCAACCGCGTTATCTTCCCAAATTTTTGGACGAGAATTTAAATACGCCATGTAGTTGGTAGGATTTTTTTCAAATGCCGAAATGCCTTCATGCATTACATCCAATTCGGCATGAGCCAATAGCGGAATTTGATATTTGGCAATGGTTGCCATGCCTTTTTTTAAATCAGCAAGTGTAACGTTCGGAAATTCATCAATGCCCGAATGCGTTAAAAATGCTTTTATGCCAAGTACACCTGCGTTTATGAGCTCATCTAAGTTATCGGCATTGGCAGGCACCAGGCCACCCCAAAAACCGCAGTTACAGTAAAGTTTTCCTTCGGTTGCTTTTAACTTATCGTTAAATGTTTTTGCGCTAATAGTTACAGGGCTCGAGTTTAAAGGCATATCTACCAAGGTTGTTATACCACCTGCAATAGCAGCTTTGGTCATAGTCTCAAAGCCTTCCCATTCGGTACGCCCGGGTTCGTTAATGTGCACGTGCGAATCTATTAAACCGGGCATAACTACTAAGTCACCCACATCTTCCATAGGAAAATCGGAGCTGTTTAGTTTGCCGGGTATAATGTCTGCAATAATTCCATCTTTAATTGAAAGCGTAGCGTTTTGTAATTTATTTTGAATGAGCACTTGCGTGCTGTGTAGGGCGAAATTGGGAAGTTGGTTTGTCATGCTGAGATACAATTTCCAACAAATTTATTAAACTTGTTTATATTTATGCTTTATTGTGAATAGATAAATTTATGAAGCTGCATTTACTTAGTAACGCGTTAAAGCGTACCAAATTATTTTTACTGTTTTTCTTTCTGCTTTTTGCACAGGATGCTTTTTGCGCTGAAAAATTTAGCACCAACTTTAGTAAAAGCAACGCCATTTTTATTTTGGTTTTTAGTGGTAGTGTTTTACTGATTATTTATGCCTTGACTTTGGCAATAAAAGCATTTAATCATTTGATAGAAAAAAGTACCAATGATACTGAGAAAGAAAAACTACATGACAAGATAGATGATGTGGTGCAGGCAAAAACAGTATTATTTTATTGTTCGTTGTTGTTTGTGTTTTTATACGCTTGTTATGCTTTTGTAAAAGGCACCAACATGGAATCGCATGTGGGGGAGTGGATGAATTTGGTTATTAGGTGGATGCACGTAGTGTTTGGCATTGCGTGGATTGGCGCATCGTTTTATTTTGTGTTTTTAGAAAATGCGTTGAACCGCACCCATAATTTACGCGATGAACTTGCCGGAAACCTATGGGCAGTACACGGCGGTGGTTTTTATTATTTAGAAAAATATAAAGTTGCCCCAAAAGAAATTCCGAAAGATTTACATTGGTTTAAGTACGAGGCTTATTTTACCTGGCTGTCGGGCTTTACGCTGTTGGTAATTGTATATTATTTAGATGCCAATATTTATTTGATTGATAAAAACGTGATGGACCTTACGCAAGGCCAAGCTGTTAGCATAGGCATTGGTACGTTGGTGGCTGGCTGGCTGGTATACGATACGTTGTGCAAATCGTTTTTGGCAAAGCACCAGGTGTTGTTATCGGTTATTTTATTAATTTTTATATCGGTGGTAGCGTGGTTTTTATCGCATGTGTTTAGTAGCCGTGCCGCTTATATACATGTAGGTGCTATGTTGGGTACGCTTATGGCGGGTAATGTTTTCAGGATAATTATACCGGGCCAAAAAGCCATGGTAAACGCTGCGAAAGAAGGCAAACCTGTTGACCCCAGTTACGGAAAAAAAGCGTTACTGCGCTCGTTGCATAATAATTATTTTACGCTGCCTGTTATTTTTATTATGATTAGCAATCACTTTCCCAGCACATACGGCAGTGCGTTTAACTGGATGGTGCTAATGGGTTTAACCGTTGCAAGTGCCTTAATAAAACATTATTTAAACCTGAAAGAGAAAGGCGAAAAATCTGTCTGGATATTGCCCATTGGCATTGTGCTGATTATATCGCTGGCGTTTATTACCAGACCTATACCAAAATCGGTTTGTAAGAACGATACCGCAGTAACCTTTGCCGAAGTGAATGCCATTATACAAAAACGTTGTGTTGCCTGTCACTCGGCTAACCCTACAGATGATGTGCAGAAAGTTGCACCCAACAATATTATGTTTGATACCAAAGAAAATATTTTGAAATATGCTGAACGTATAAACCAACGTGCCGTAATTACTAAAACTATGCCACAAGGAAATAAAACAGGCATTACACAAGAGGAACGCGATGCTATTGCCTGTTGGATTGAGAATGGGGCGAAAGCTGAATAAATAACTCGTTGTCATTTCGAAGAGGATGGTTTAACGTAAAATGACAAGAAGAGATTGCTTTGCTCACAATAGCAGAGGGAAATAAAATACACCAACGGTAAGTCATAAAAAATTGTTTGCTATAAATTTGTGGCATGCAATTACCTGTTTCAGAAAATTTACGCATTGCTTTTTCATCTATACGTGCTAACGCATTGCGTACTATTTTAACAGCGTTAATTATTGCTATTGGCATTTGGGCATTGGTAGGCATTTTAACGGCTATTGATGCGCTAAAGTTTTCTATCAGCAGTAATTTTGCGGGTATGGGCTCAAACACGTTTACTATTAGAAATCGGGGCATGAATGTGCGCATTGGTAACGATGGCAAAAAACCCAAAATATATACCAATATTACTTATTTTGAAGCGAAAGAATTCAGAGAACGGTTCAAGTTTCCGGCAACGGTAAGCATTTCTACACTGGCTACGTTTACAGGTAAGGTACAATATTTGTCTACCAAATCGAACCCAAACATACAGGTGTTTGGCATAGATGATAATTACTTAACTACATCAGGTTATGAATTGCAACAGGGTAGAAATTTTTCGACGTTCGAAATTTTAAATGGCTCACCTGATGTTATAATTGGAAGTGAAATTTTGACAACGGTTTTAAAATCTGAAAAAAGTGTGATAGGAAAAGAGATACGAATTGGTAGCGCCAAATATACTATTGTGGGTGTTTTAAAAAGTAAAGGTACAGGCATGGGTTTTGGTGGCGATAAAATTTGTTTGATACCGATACAAAACGCGCGCAGTACATTTCCGAAACAAGATGCTACATTTACTATTAATGTGTTTGCCCCTACGCCATCATTAATGGAAGCTGCAATTGCGGAGGCAACTGGTTTATTTAGGCAAATACGAAAAGTGAAAATTACCGACGAAGCTAATTTTGAAATCACAAAATCAGACTCATTAGCCAATATGCTTATAAGCAACATACAAAAGGTTACTATTGGTGCTACGCTTATTGGCATTATTACACTGTTGGGTGCAGCTATTGGGTTAATGAATATTATGCTGGTATCGGTTACAGAACGTACACGTGAAATTGGCATACGTAAATCGTTGGGGGCAACGGCAAAATTAATTCGTAATCAGTTTTTAATGGAGGCCGTTGTTATTTGCTTAATTGGAGGAACATTGGGTATAATTTTAGGTGTGGGTTTGGGCAACATGCTTTCATTTCAGTTGGGCATTGGTTTTTATATGCCGTGGAAATGGGTTATATCGGCCTCGTTTTTATGTGTGCTCGTTGGTTTGCTGTCTGGCATTATACCTGCCAGTCGTGCTGCTAAATTAGACCCAATTGATAGTTTGCGGTACGAGTAACGATTATTTTTTTGTGAAAGAAAAAATTCAATAAAAATCAGAGTATTTCAGTAGCTACAAAATTTTTGCAAAATGTTTTTATTTGTTGACGCACCTGAGCAAATTGTTGTTTGATTTCTTCTTCGGTTCCAATTGTTTTAGCTGGGTCAGGAAAATTTTGGTGAAACTTTTTTGCGGTTGAAGGAAAAACAGGGCAAGCCTCATTAGCATTATCACAAACTGTAATTACAAAATCGAAATTTATAGACAGGTACTCATTAACGTTGTTTGATGTATGGTGAGATATATCTATACCATCTTCCATCATTGTGGCAATGGCACGTGGGTTTACACCATGCACCTCTATACCCGCGCTATACACCTGCGCTTTGTTACCTGCAAAGTGTTGTAAATAACCATGTGCTATTTGGCTGCGGCAACTGTTGCCGGTACACAGTACTAAAATGTTTTTTGCAGCCATAGTTTACAGAAATAACCAAATAATATTTATAGCACAAAACTTAGCATCGAAACCAAAAAGGAGTTGCAGCACGGTTATGGAAGTTGTAATTACAATGTACTTTTTGTATTTAATAAAAAAATCTTTCATGGTGGTGTTTAAAAAACTTGGGCAAAGTTACGTAACTTATAGTTAAAATAAATTTGTTTGTTTATTATTTTAATCGTAATTTTACGATTAATTGAATTATGGGAACTACAAAAACAGAAGAATTTACTGTTAAGGATAATAAGCTGGCTAAGTACGCTAAAGCATTAGCGCACCCGGCACGCATTGCCATTTTGCAATTACTGATAAAAAAACAAGCTTGCATTTGTGGTGATATTGTGGATGAGCTGCCCTTATCGCAATCAACCGTATCTCAGCATTTAAAAGAACTGAAAGAAGCAGGCCTAATTAAAGGCGACATTGAAGGAGTTAAAGTTTGCTATTGCATTGATGAAAAAGAATGGCAAAACGCTAAAACATATTTAAACACTTTTTTTGGTTTGTATAATGCCAAAAATAAGTGCTGCTAAAAAAATTTGACGTTAATTATCGTAATAATACGATTGTAAAATATAATATCATGAAATTATCGGATTTAAAAAAACAATTATCCAACATTAACGAGTTGACTTTTATGTTGCCAAACGGAAGCAGCGTAGCTAAACATTTTCATGTTACGGAAGTGGGACAAGTAACCAAACATTTTATTGATTGCGGCGGCACGGTGCGTAATGAAAAAGTGGTAAGTTTTCAGCTATGGGAAGCCGAAGATGTTGACCACCGTTTAGAGCCGGGCAAATTATTGGGGATTATAAACCTATCAGAAAAAGTGCTGGGTGTTGAAGACGCTGAAATTGAAGTGGAGTACCAAGGCAGTACCATTAGCAAATATGGCTTAGCATTTACAGACCAACATTTTATGCTAACTACAAAACACACGGCTTGTTTGGCAAGCGATAGTTGCGGCAACCCTACTGAAAAAAAGAAAATTGCTTTGGCTGATTTAACCGTAGAAAAACAAGCTTGCTGCATACCGGGCGGTAAATGCTGTTAAAATTTTTTACCTTTTGTTATTTTGAGTGATGATTAATCAGCTCGAAAAAAGATTTTCGGTAGGTATCAGAAATGGGAATTAAAATATCTTTCAGTTTAATTCTGTCGCGCTCGATGGATTCGATTTTATTAATGGCCACCATGTACGATTTGTGCACACGACAAATAATGTTGGCGGGAATTTCTTTTTCGAAATCTTTAAAAGTTTGCAAGGTCATTATTTTTTTGGTGGGCGTGTGTATGCGTCGGTAATCGCGCATGCCTTCGATGTATAGTATTTCGTTCAGTAAAATTTTTTCTAAACGGTATTCGGTTTTTATAAACAGAAAATTTTTATCGGGTGCGGTATCTGCTTTGGTAAACTTAGCTTGCACTTTATCAACGGCCTGCACAAAACGCTCGAAGGTGAAAGGCTTTAAAAGATAATCGGTAATGCTTAAATCGAAACCTTTTATGGCGTACTCGTTATAAGCAGTGGTAAAAATTACCTGTGCTTTGCTATTGGCACTTTCTAACAACTGTATGCCCGAAAACTCGCCCATGTTTATATCTAAAAAAATTAAATCGACGGCGGTGGTTTTTAAAAACACGAGGGCATCCATGCCATTATCGAAAGTGGCAAGCAAGTTTAAGTAAGGCAGCTTTAGCACGTAAGCCTTGGTGCGCTCAAGTGCTAA
Organism: Bacteroidota bacterium; assembly: GCA_013287545.1. Classification (GTDB taxonomy): domain Bacteria; phylum Bacteroidota; class Bacteroidia; order B-17B0; family Aurantibacillaceae; genus PALSA-968. The sequence goes on from JABDDQ010000039.1 coordinate 19,720, forward strand.
AGGCTCATCCTCAACTATGATGCAATTAATTTTCATGCTTGCAGTACAACTAATTTTACGTGGTAGATTTGGTTTTTATTGCTCACATCTAATGTGTGTTTATCAGGGTACAACAATTGCAGGCGTTTGGCAATTAAATCGTTTCCTAAGCCACTTGGCTCTAAACTGTTTGCGCTTTCGTTAAATTTATTTTCACAATCAAATATAATCATCTCTTTACTAATGGTAATTTTAATGTTAACGGCGTTATCGAGCTTTTTATTTTCGGCGTGCTTAAAAGCGTTTTCTATAAACGGAATAAATAACATGGGAGCAATTACTAAATCGCCCCCATCACCCTCTACCTGATAGTTTACATAGTTAACGTTTGAGGTGCGAATTTTTTGTAAATCGATATACTTTGCAATATAGGTTAACTCCTTGCTAAGCGGTATTTTTTCGGTTTTGGTTTCGTATAGCATAAAGCGCATAATGTCTGACAGTTTGTTTAAGTAAGCCGATGCCTGGGTGGCATCCTTAGTAATCATTACATCGATATTGTTTATGGTGTTAAACAAAAAATGCGGATTAATTTGGTTTTTTACCAAGGCAAGCTCCATTTCGTAATTTTTTTTGTTTAGTTCTTCTTTTAAGGTTATATCGTTGTAAGCTGTTATAAAGCCTTTTATAAACAAACCTAAAATGCAGTTTACAAAACCAATGCAGGTTGCTATAAAAAGGGCTAAGGCAATTTCGCTGGGCTCGTAGTTAGGGAAAATAAGTTTACCTCTATCGGCACCCACGCCACCAAATATAAGCGACAAAGCAATTTCACCTGCAAGGCCGGAAACCATTGCAACTAAAAAACAATTTAAAAACAGGGCAACAATTTTTTTCTTGCTTAAAAACTTATTGTACAAAAATGTGTAGGCTAAATAAAAACCGGTAAGTCCTGGTATGATGGTAAAACCTATCATCATTTTTGTAAACAATAGATATGCCGGGTTTGGCCCACCGGTTGCACGTAGCATCACGTAAATAACCAGTAATAATAAACAGTAGCCCAACCAGTATACTGAGTGAACGGCTATGATGGCAGATTTTTTCATGATTTTTTAAATTTAAGGTTTATATGCCAACAAAACTATAGCACATATAAACGTTTTAAAATTTTGTTATGCTAAGTAGTATAGTTTATCTGCAAAGGGGGTGTTTTGTTCTGCAAAATCTCAAATTAAGACAATGGTTTTATCCTCCAATCTTAATCATACTGCGGTTCTCAATGTTTTCAAAATCAAAACAACCACCAAGGGTTTGTTTTTTATCGTGCAGACAAGTGAGAATTAAAGGCTCAATACTTTGCCCATTCCGAAAAGCAGAAAGTATATCGGTTTCGGTTTGAGAGAATA
>JABDDQ010000040.1 GCA_013287545.1 Bacteroidota bacterium
CTTCCAATACTTCAATATTTATACCGTCAGATAAACCGGTTTTAATGTATTTCTTCTCATACACGTTTGGCAATTTTTCAACTTCTACAAAAGGTTTGCTTTTTTCGAATTGTAAAACGCTTTCGGGTATAGCCAATACGTTTTCTTTTTTCGCTAAAATAATATCGGCACTGGCACTGTAAGCAGCACGTAAAAAAGTACTGTTTTTATCTTTATTCATTGCTGCACGAATTAAAAACTGAATGGCTCCGTTTTCGGCTACACCTTTTGGGGCAATGTATTCAAGGTTTGCGTTAAAGGTTTCGCCATCTATAGCACCAACGGTTAACACCAAAGGCATGCCTTCTTTTACTTTGCCTACTTCGCTTTCATCAAGCTTGCCTTCAAAAATCATTTCGCCCATGTTGGCTACTATGGCAATGGTTGTACCCTCGTTAAAAGTATTGCTTTCAATAACCGAGCTACCTTCTTTAATAGGCACATCGAGTACCATGCCTTTAATGGTTGATTTTACAATGGTGTTAGAAGCAGTCTCCATACTTTTGCTAACACCTTCTTTTAAAATTTGCATATTCTCATCGGCAGATTTTACCTCTACCTGTGCACTTTTGTATTTTAAATCAGACGGTAAAAAATCAGCTTTAGAAATTACACCTTGTTCCAATAATTTTTTATTACGCTCATATTCCATAGCCGCATTATCGAAACTCACTTTAGCCTGATTAATGCGTGTTTCCGCTCCTTGCAAACTTGCCATGTTAGGGATAATTTTTATGCGGGCTATAACATCGCCTTCTTTAATTTCTTGTCCGGCAACCACAAAAAATTTTTCTACCACCCCCGATACGCGTGATTTCATGTTAACCTCTTTACGTGGAATGATAGAACCTGTTGCCACCGTTTTTTTAATGACAACGGTATCAAAAGGAGAAACCGTTTGAAAAACTACAGGTGGCTTTTGCGATTTTTGGTATAAAAAGAAAATGGTGTACCCAAAAATGGCAAGTACTATAATTAGTAAACTGATTTTAATTATTTTTTTTATCATATATATTGTTGTTATTCTGTTCTTAATGCTTCTACCGGATGAATAGCCACTGCCCTACGCGCAGGAATAAAACCTGCTATTAAACCACCCACTATAATTACACTCAAGGCTTTCATGGCTATGCTAATATCAACCGTTGGGTTTGTAAACATGGCTCCTTGTTCATGACCAATAGCAGCGTTTAAACCTTCCAAGCAATAAATGCCTGCGGTTAAACCCGCATAACCTGCAATGGCGGTAATAAATAATGCTTCTAATAAAATTTGAGAAACCACATTAGCGGGTGTTGCACCAAGTGCACGTTTTACACCAATTTCTTTAGTACGTTCTTTTACAACAATAAGCATAATGTTGCTGATACCAATTACACCTGCTAACAAAGTACCTATACCCACTACCCACACTAAGGCTTCTATGCCATAAAACAAGCCGTTAAGTTTACCAAACTCAACGCCCATGTTCCAATGCCCAATGGCAACTTTATCATCCGGAGCTACTTTATGTCTTTCTTTTAAAAGTGCAATGGCTTCTTGTTCGGCTTGCTCTGCCGGAACGTTATCTTTTGCTTTTATAGCAAACCAGCCTACTTTGTTTACATAATTAAATGCTTTTTGAAAAGTGGTAAACGGAATATAAATTGTTTGCGCATCTTCTTGCCCATCTTGTCCACCTTGATTAGGACGTGTTAAACCAACCACCATAAAGTACACTCCATTTATGCGAATGTACTGCCCCATTATTTCTTCACTTTTTTTGAAAAGAATTTCTAGTACACGCGGACCAATGACACAAATTTTACGTCTATCATCAATGTCTTTTTGATTAATAAAACGTCCTCTTACAATATCTTTTTTTATAACCTTAATAAAATCGGGATACTGTCCCTGAACACTAAAGCTGCCAGTTTTTAAACCCCGCACTACATTGTTGCCTTGCTTAAAACCACCCAGTTGGTTTTGCGGACAAACGATATCCATGCTGGGAGATTTTTTCAGCGCTTCAACATCTTTATCATCATAAATAAATGTACGCCCTGATTTCAATCCTTTATAGGGTTTGGTAGTTGGTTGCGTCCATAAGAAAAAACTATTGGTAGCTAAACCACCAAAGCCATCCATAATGCCATGCCTTAAACCATTGCCTGCACCCAACATAATAACCAACATAAAAATGCCCCAGGCCACCCCCAACATAGTTAGAAAGGTGCGCAACTTATTTTTTTTAATAGTTGCAAAAATTTCTTGCCAATTATCTCTGTCTATAACACTCATTTAAAACATTAATCTTGTCGTAAAGCAATAACGGGTTCTATACGTGCTGCACGAATGCTCGGAATTAAACCTGCCAATGCACCCGAAAAAACTAATAAGCCTGTTGCAAAAACCGCTAAGCCAAAATCTATTTCGGGGTCTTTAAAAAAATCGCTGTTAACCCCAACTTTACGCATGCCTTCTATTAAAGCTACGCCGAGCACCAAACCTATATAGCCAGCGGTAGCTGTTATAAAAACGCTTTCTAATATTATTTGACTTACAATAGAATAAGGCGTTGCACCCAAAGCTTTACGAATGCCAATTTCTTTAGTGCGTTCTTTCACAATAATCATCATAATATTGCTAACACCTACAATGCCTGCTATTAAAGTAAAAATACCAATGATGGTTACAAATATTTTGATGCCATCGAGCATGCCCATGGTGCGTTCGTACTGTACATTGTTATTATAAACACCAAGGGCATCTTCATCTTTCGCATTAAAATTGTGTTTTTTACCCATTAGTAAACGTAGTTGTTTTACTATCTCTTCGCTACGCTCAATGCCTGCACTACCAGTTGTAAACCACATCATGTTTACATGATTTTGTCCGTTCCAAGCACGTTGCGCGGTTGAAATAGGAATATAAATTCTGTTATTATCCCCATTGCCGGGATCATCGAAAACACCCACTACCATATATTGAGTGCCTGCTACATCAATATATTTACCCAGCGGGTTTTCGCCTTTAAACAAAGCCTCTTCAACCGGTTTACCAATAGAGCAAACTTTGCCGTAATTATTTATATCGTTCATATTAAAAAAACGACCTTTTATAATAGCAGCACGTTCTAAATTTTGATGGTCGGGCATTACAGGGCGAACCAAAAAACCAGCATGTTCTTTTTTATAAGAAAGTATTTTTGTTTCGCGTGGCTTAAACATAGCCGATGAGTTATCAATTTCTTTTATCTGGTCTCTTATTAAATCGTAATCTTCGTTGGTAAGTTGTATTTCTCGATTAGGTTTTAAACCATTATATGCCATTGATGTGTTACCGCCTTCGATATAAATACTATTAGCAGCATCGTTACCAAACTGACTTTGCGCACCATTACGCAAGCCATTACCCGCACCCGATAAAACCACCATAATAAAAATACCCCAAGCCACACTAAAGGCCGTAAGAAACGTACGCAATTTGTTTTTGCTTATGGTTTCAAATATTTCTTGCCAGTTATCGCGGTTAAACATTTTTTATTTTATGATGTTTTCTGCTTCTACTTCTTCATTCACAATAAGTCCGTCTTTTAAGCGAATAACCCGGTCGGTCATTTTACTAATATCATCTTCGTGGGTTACAACAACTAAGGTTATGCCCTGTGCGTTTATGCCTTTAAATAAATCCATAACTTCTAAAGAGGTAGTAGAGTCTAACGCTCCGGTAGGTTCATCGGCAAAAATTACTTTAGGTTGACCAATCAATGCTCGTGCAATTGCTACACGTTGTTTTTGCCCACCGCTTAACTCGCTGGGTAAATGGTTAGCCCAATCTTTTAAACCTACTTTATCTAAGTATTCTAAGGCCAGCTTGTTGCGTTCTTTACGCGATACTTTTTGGTAGTATAAAGGAAGCGCTACATTTTCCATAGCATTTTTAAAAGAAAGCAAATTGAACGACTGAAAAACAAAACCCAAAAATTTATTACGAATGTGTGCTGCTTGTGTTTGCGACAGATTTTTTACGAGCATGCCGTTCAACAAATATTCGCCACTATCGTAATTATCTAAAATGCCCAATACGTTCAGCAGCGTTGATTTACCTGAACCTGAAGAGCCCATGATGGATACAAACTCACCTTCTTTAATATGCAAATCAATTCCCTTAAGTACTTTAAACTCGCTTTTACCCAGGTGGTAAGACTTTTGTATGTTTTTTAGTTTTATCAAGCGAAATAATTTACATCAAAGTTACGCCATTAAAACAGCAAAGCTCATCCGCCTGCAATGGAAATTTTGCGCTGGTACTAATTTTTGGCGCTTTTTTAGCGTTACTATACTAACGCACCAAACTAACCTATAGTATGTTTACTTAATTCGTACCCCGTATCGGGTTTTAGGTTGGGTTGTTTGTAGGCTTCTACTGCCAACACATCGCAGCGGTTGTTTTCTACATTATCGGCGTGGCCTTTTACCCACTTAAATTTCACGTGATGTTTTTTATAGAGAGCTAAGAACCTCAGCCATAAATCTACATTCTTTACGTTTTTGAAATTCTTTTTTATCCAACCGTCTATCCATTTTTTTTCGATAGAATCGACTACGTATTTTGAATCGGAATAAACGATGACATGGCTACCCAAATTTTTTAAATGCTCTAAGGCAATAATAACCGCCAGTAGCTCCATACGGTTGTTAGTGGTGTACTTAAAACCTTCGCTAAGTTCTTTGCGTTTTTCTTTATATAACATAACAACGCCGTAACCACCCGGTCCGGGGTTTCCACTGGCAGCACCATCGGTATAAATGTGGATAACATCGTTCAAAGTTAAATGCCGCTATTGGTTCTGAAAATTTTAACCGCAATGGCTAATAATATGATGCCAAATACTTTACGCAGAATAGCAACACCACCCGCCCCTAAAATGCGTTCTAAATGTTTTACATTTTTTAAAACTATATATACAATGCCTACATTAATAAGAATGCCAATTAATAAAGATACTGTGTTGTATTGTGCTCGCATAGATAGTAAGGTGGTTAATGTGCCCGTACCTGCAATTAAAGGAAAAGCAAGCGGCACCACCGATGCAGTAGAAGTTACTTCTTCTTTATACAAACGGATACCCAAAATCATTTCGAGAGCGATAAAAAATATTACTAAAGAACCTGCTATGGCAAAATCTTTAGTACTTAAACCTATAAGTTGTAAAATAGATTCGCCGGCAAATAAAAACACTACCATAATGGCTAATGAAACCAAAGAGGCTTTACCCGATTGTAACTCACCCGTACTTTGCCGCAGATTGATGATAACAGGTACCGAGCCCACTACATCAATAACAGCAAACAGCACCATGGTTACGGTGGCTATTTCTTTTATATCGAAAACAAAATCCATAATAAGTTATTTATTACTGCAAGTTACGATTTTACTTTTTCTAATTTCATTAAATCTTGCCCAATGTCTTTTCGGTAATTTTTTTTATCGTACGAAATTATTTCGGCATTTTTCATGCTTTTACCTATAGCCTCCTGCATGCTGTTACCAAATGATGTGATGGCAATTACACGCCCCCCATTAGTTAGCACATTAGCGCCATCTAATTTTGTGCCAGCATGAAAAATAATGCTGTCGTGAGTTTTATCTAAACCTGTGATGGTTTTATTTTTATTATGGTGGTTTTATCGGGTGCGGGTAATGGCTTGCGTAATGGTGCGCAAAGTCAGTTTGGTAACGATGCTGCTAATAGTATTTTCGGTTGCAACGGCTTCAAACAATTCTAACAAATCAGTTTTTATACGGGGGATAACTACTTCGGTTTCCGGATCACCCATGCGGCAGTTATACTCAATTACCTGAGGCTCGCCACCACAATTCATTAAGCCAATAAAAATAAAACCTTTATAAATTATGTTTTCTTGCTGCAAACCTTTTAAGGTTGGTATAGCAACTCGCTCTTCAACTTTTTTTATAAAATCAGCATCGGCAAATGGCACCGGACTAACTGCACCCATGCCGCCTGTGTTTAAACCAATATCGCCTTCGCCAATGCGCTTATAATCTTTTGCGGCAGGAAGTATTTTATAATTTTTTCCATCTGTCAACACAAAAACAGAAAGCTCAATGCCCTTTAAAAATTCTTCTATTACCACTTTTGCCGAAGCGTTACCAAATTTTGCGTTGGCAAGCATTTCGGTTAACTCTTTTTTTGCTTCATTTAAGGTTTCGGGTATAATAACACCTTTACCAGCTGCTAAACCATCAGCTTTTAAAACGTAAGGTGGGCTTAGGGTTTCTAAAAATTTTAAACCATCTTGTAACGTATCTTTAGTAAATGTTTGGTAACGGGCTGTTGGAATGTTATGACGAATCATAAATTCTTTAGAAAAATCTTTACTGCCCTCTAACTGTGCTCCTGCTTTTGATGGTCCAATAATGGCCACATCTTTTAGCACCTCATCGTTTTTAAAAAAATCGTAGATGCCTTTTACCAATGGGTCCTCAGGCCCTACAACAACCATATCGATGTTGTTTTTCCATACGAAATTTTTAATGCCTTCAAAATCAGAAGCTGAAATATCGATATTAGTACCGCAAAGACTTGTGCCCGCATTGCCCGGAGCAATATATAAGTTTTCTAATTTTTTACTTTGAGATATTTTATATGCAAAAGCATGCTCTCTGCCGCCATTGCCTAAGATTAAAACGTTCATGCGGTAAAATTAAAACTTTATTAGATAGCTGCGAGAATAAATACGCTAATCGAATTCTTTAATGCAAGAAAGTTTTGCGGCTTGATATTTGGGTTTCATAACCCATTGTTTAAAATTAACCATGGTTTGAAAAGGGCCATCTACCACTACCATATTTACTATCCAAACCGGTATATTGCCTCCAGGGTTTACCAACAATTGGTACGTGACTTCAATTATGCCGTCTTTTAAAGGAGTTAAAATCCAACAGGCATCTAATTGAGGGATGCGAACAAAGCCAGGGTTATCCGGAATGTATTTAGGATTGGCAGTCGATTTAATAGTAATGATTTTAGTTTTCTCATCTTGCGAGAGTACTGTAGTAACTATAAAATCTCTCTTATCTAAAGGCCAGGGAACCAACACCGTTTGGTAATGTATAAGCTCTCTGTCGCTTACTTTTTTAAGTATGGTAGATTGACCACATTTATACACCCAGTTTGAATAATTTTCCCAATCGTCTACCAAAGCAACTATGCTGCAAAGCGACGTTTTTAAATAAAAAACAGCTTTAAGTTCTTTAAAATCTGAATTAGCTGCTTTTCTTGTATAGATAGCTATACCATCGGCATCTTTTTTTATAGACCAATTGTTTTGAGCAGGCTGAGAAAAACCACAAAGGGATAGAAACAAATAAAGAAATATTAAAATTCTATTTTTGAACATATCGCATATATGCTTGCTACACTAAACAATAGGTTCTTTTTCCATTATTTCAACAAGTCATTCCAAATATACCAACTAAATCAGTAGTAATTTAGGAGAAATTACTTTATTAATAATCTATTAAAATACTAAATGTTAAAAAAATTGTATTTAGTTTTTTATTGTTGTACACTTGTTATATATTAAGTCCAACCTGAATGAATAATTTAAAAAAATACGCATTATCATATTTTCTTTTTTTGTTCGGTATTATTCCCTTTACTTTTTTTGGACAAACTACTTTGCACATTACTGTATCAAAAACTGATGCCCACTGTAATGGAAGTGCTAATGGAAGCGCTACTGCTACAGCAACCGGAGGGTCGGGCGGTTTTACCTATAATTGGCTGCCAACAGGAGGCACAAGTGCCGTGGCAAGTAATTTACCTGTGGGCACTTACACAGTAGTTGCAAAAGATAGTCAAGGAGATACTATTAGAGATATTATAACTATAAACCAACCCGCACCACTTACCGCCAGCATTGATAGCATTGTGGTGCAGCCTTGTTTTAAAATTGTGGGCGGCGGCGGTGCTTGCGGCTGTGGCAACTCGTTATGGGCAGTTGTACACGGAGGAACAGCACCTTATAAATATAGCTGGACTCCTAACGGACAAACTACTGATTCTATTTTTCATGTGTGTTATGTTTATTTTACCGTTACTGTAACTGATACAAATGGCTGTCAGGCAAGTGCCGCTTTAAATGTGGTTCTTCCGCCTCCGGCTGGCGATACTTCTACTGTTGTTGATACAACCTCAGCGGGCATTGCTAATTACGATAATTTTTCTACCATAAAATTATTTCCTGTACCGGCAACTAACCAGCTTACGGTAAGTTTAAACAAAGCAGCTATACAAACGCGTGTTGAGATTTATGATTTACAAGGCAAAAAAGTAATGGAACAAAAAATTAACGATGGCGCTATTTTAATTAGCCTTGATATTTCAACGTTGATGGAAGGGAATTATCTTTTCAGGATTATTGGAACCAACGAACAAAAAACTATTCGGTTTTCTAAAAGCGATAAATAGATTTTAATATTATTAAATAAAAAAGGGTAGTTCGATGAACTACCCTTTTTTGTGGAACTATTTTTCTGCTTAAACAAACATCATAATCGGGTTTTCTAAAAAGTCTTTTAAAGTTTGCATAAAGGCTGCGCCTGTTGCACCATCAACTGTACGGTGATCGCAGCTTAGAGTAATTTTCATAGTGTTACCCGGTACCACCATATTGTTTTTTACTACCGGTACTTGGCGAATGCCACCCACTGCCAAAATACAAGATTCAGGACTGTTGATAATAGATGTAAACTCATCGATACCAAACATGCCTAAATTAGAAACCGTGAAGGTGTTTCCTTCCCAATCGGCAGGTTGTAATTTTTTATCTTTTGCTTTTTTACCAAAGGCTTTTGCTTCAGCAGAAATTTGCGACAGGTTTTTACCATCAGCAAAACGAATAACAGGTACCAATAAACCATCTTCAACCGCTACCGCCATACCAATATGTATATGGTTGTTGTAGCGAATTTTATCGCCTAACCAACTTGAATTTACTTTTGGATGTTTGCGCAATGCCGATGCACAAGCTTTAATAACAATATCATTATAAGAGATTTTTGCTTCGCCATTTTTTTCGGCTGCTTTATTGATAGCCTCGCGTGCGCTGATGGCATTTTCCATATCGCACTCAACAGTTAAGTAAAAATGCGGTGCGCCATTTTTGCTTTCAACCAAACGACGTGCAATTGTTTTACGCATTTGCGAAACAGGCACTTCGGTATAACTTTCGGTACCTACAAAAGTAGATGCAGCATTTCTGCCTGCACCCGGCGTATAAGTTTCAATGTCTTTTTTAATAATGCGTCCGCCATCACCACTGCCATGTACCACAGCAATATCGATACCTTTATCTTTTGCAATTTTTTTAGCCAGAGGCGATGCAATAATTCTTCCGTTAGTTGATGCTGTATGCTGTGTAACAGGCACAGCTACCGTTTGCTGAACAGGAGCCGATGTTGTTGTAGCAACTTCTTGCTTAGCTGGTGCTGCCGCAGGTGCAACAGTTGCACCTTGTGCTTTTTCCTGTGCTACAATGGCTGTTATATCTTCGCCACCTTTACCAATAATGGCTAATAATGAATTAATCTCTACTGCTTTACCCGCTTCGGTGCCCTGATATAAAAGTACGCCATCAAAAAAAGATTCAAACTCCATGGTGGCTTTATCAGTTTCGATATCAGCTAACAATTCGCCATTTTTAACTTTATCGCCCACTTTTTTATGCCACTTAGCTACTACACCTTGGGTCATAGTATCGCTTAGTTTAGGCATACGTACAATATTTATAGTTGCAGGAATTTCAACTTTTTTTGTTTCAGCAGCAGGCTTAGCTGTGCTATTAGTTGCCCCGTTTGTTGCAGCAACAGGTTCTGCTTTTTTGCTTTCGGCAGCAGGTGCAGGTGTGCCTGCTCCACTAATAATTTTAGAAATATCCTCGCCATCTTTACCAATAACAGCAATTAGCGCATCAATAGCAACAGGCTTGCCTGCTTCGGCACCAATGTAAAGTAATGTGCCATCGTAAAAAGATTCAAACTCCATAGTGGCTTTATCCGTTTCAATGTCGGCAATAATTTCGCCGTTCTTAACCTTATCACCCACCTTTTTATGCCATTTAGCTACTACACCCTCAGTCATAGTATCGCTTAGTTTGGGCATTTTAATAATTTCAGCCATAATTAAATTTCTTTATTCTTTAATGAAAGGATAATCTGTTTGAACATACACATCGTGATACAATTCTTCTACCGCAGGATATGGAGATTCTTCTGCAAAGGTGATTGATTCTTCGACAATGGTTTTTATTTTTGCTTCCATTGCCTCAACACCTTTATCATCAATCCATTTATTTTTTTTCAACGTTTCTAAAACTTTATCAATTGGGTCTTGATGTTTAAATTCTTCCACCTCATCTTTACTACGGTAGGTTTGAGGATCGCTCATACTATGACCGCGATAACGATACGTTTTCATTTCTAATAAAGTTGGGCCATCACCACGACGAGCACGTGCAGCTGCTTCTTCCATGGCTTCGTGTACGGCTTCAACCGTCATCCCATCAACAGGCTTTGCAGGCATATCATAAGCTAAACCAAGTTTCCATAACTCGGTTACGTTACTTGTACGTTCAACCGAAGTACCCATTGCATAATGGTTATTTTCTATAATAAAAATTACAGGCAGTTTCCAGTTCATGGCCATATTAAAGGCTTCGTGCAATGCACCCTGACGAACGGCACCATCGCCCATTGAGCAAACGCAAAGGTTATCAGTGCCTAAATATTTTTCGGCAAAAGCAATGCCTGCTCCTAATGGTACCTGCCCACCCACGATACCGTGCCCGCCAACAAAATTATGTTCTTTACTAAAAATGTGCATCGACCCACCTTTGCCTTTTGAGCAACCGGTAATTTTTGCATACAACTCTGCCATTACATATTTTGGATGAAGCCCCAATGCAATAGGATGTGCATGATCGCGATAGGCTGTAATGTGTTTATCATCTTTACGGGTAGCACTAACAGTACCTGCAACAATGGCTTCTTGGCCGTTATATAAATGGCAGAAACCTTTTATTTTTTGCATGGTATAAAGCTGCCCTGTGCGTTCTTCGAAGCGACGCATAAGCAACATGCTTTCGTACCAGGTTAAATAATTCTCTTTTGTAAACTTTAACTTCTTATCTATTTTCTCTGCTGTTTTCGCCATTTTGTAAAAATTACATCCTACAAAAATAACAAAAATACAATAGGGAAAAAGGGGTTAAAACCTGCCCAAAAATGGACAGGTTTTTAACTGTTTTTATATTTTTAAACCTATAACCAACAGGTCATCGGTTTGAGGCTCATCCTGTTTCCAATTATTGTGCGCATATTCTAAAAACGAACCCTGCTCACTCATGTTCATATCCTGTATACTTAACAACATTTCATAGAAATTTTTACGATTAAATTTCTTACTCCGCTCACCACCAAACTGATCGGCATAACCATCAGAAAACATATACAATGTGTCGTTGGTTTGCAAATCAAACTCATGCAAATCGAACTTTTTTTCTACATCGCCATATAAACCTATAGGATACTTGCTGGCTTTGTATTCGATTATTTTACCATCACGGATTAAAACCAAGGGGCGAAAAGCACCTGAGAATTTTATTTTTTTGGCATCTAAATCTATTTCAACAAGGGCTATATCCATGCCATCGGCAGCACCTTCAATAAGTAAAGCCGATTGTAATTCTTCATCGAGGGCAAAAAGAATTTCAGCCGGATTTTCCAGATTTCTTTTCACAATAGTAGTACGCAACAAACCGTTTGCTATAACCGACATTAAGGCACCCGGCACACCGTGACCCGTACAATCAATTGCGGCAACATACAATTTGTTTTCTTTTTTGTAGTACCAATATAAATCGCCACTTACTATATCTTTTGGCTGGTAAAAAATAAATGAATCGCTTATGTGTTCAGATAAACCATCGGGCTTTGCCAAAATACTTTGCTGTATACGCTTTGCATAGGCAATGCTTTCTACCATTTCAGAGTTTTTAACCTGCAGTTCTTTTATTTTTTTATCCAATAAATTTTCGGCATGCTTACGTTCGGTTATATCGTACCCAATAGCCACCAAACTACCATCATCTGCCAAGTTACTGTTCCAAACTATGGTTTTCTTTTCGCCACGGGCGGTAAACACTTCACGCTCAAAAACGGGTATTTTAATTTTATCTGATTTCTCTATAACCGATAGTATTTGGTGTTTAACTAACAAACCTTCGGCAGCAGATGCCCGTGGCAAATTCCACCAACCATTGCCTAATAGTGCCGATGTTTCGAAGCCCAACAAGCGTTGTACAGAATGACTTGTGTAACTAACCTCACCCTTAGTGTCGATAACAACTATGAGGGTGTTTAAACTTTGTAATATAGCATCACCTATGGCGTTCATGATAATTTTGATTGAATGTGTTGTGATTAAAAAAAAAGAACAATAAGCAGGACTCTTAGCAATAATAGAATTGCATAGAGGATTGGCAGCGTGTGTGCCAATTAGAAATAATAATGTGCTTATTGATTGTCATGATACGAGTGCAAATATAAAGCTTATTTTTAAAATGCAGTGCCTACTCCTTGTTTTTAGAATCGATGCAAATAGTAACAGGTCCATCGTTTACTAATAAAACCTGCATATCGGCTCCAAAAACACCAGTTTTTACAGGCTTTTGATAAAGATTTGATAACATAGTTGTAAAATTTTCGTAAAGAGGAATAGCAGTTTCAGGTCGTGCCGCTTTTATGTACGATGGGCGATTGCCTTTTTTAGTAGAAGCATGCAGGGTAAACTGGCTGATAACTAAAATATCTCCGCCAGCATCTTTAACACTCAAGTTCATTTTACCTTCGGCATCGGCAAAAATGCGCAGGTCTATAATTTTACGGCAAAGCCAATCAATGTCTTCAGTAGTATCGGCTTCTTCAATGCCCACTAAAATTAACAAGCCTTTTTCTATAGCCGAAAAAAGTTTTTTATCTATAGTAACAGAAGCACTTTGTACCCTTTGTATAACCACACGCATAAGGCAAATATAGTTTTTGTAACAGAAAATCAGTAAATTTACTTTAGCTAATTAAAATGGATAAGAACTTACAACAATTGCTGGAAGATGAGCGGAAGGAGCTATCGAAGCAAGATGCTTTGTTACAGGAGGCTGAACGCATTTTAATTAAAAGCCGGCTATCAGAAAAAAACATACTTAATAATTTAAAATTCTACAATTCATCTTTCGAGTTTTTAGATGAGGATGAAATTGAGCAAGAGAAAATATTTACACAAGCTCAAATAAAAAACCTCAGCAAAAAATTACGCCTGCGTTTTTTACCTTCACAACATTCGGCAAGCGATATACCCTACGAGGCTATTTTAAAAATTAAGGAACTGAATAAAACCTACCGAAAAGATTTAAAACACTTTAAAATTGTAAGCACAGCAAAGTTTTTTACCACGGCTAATGAAAATGTGCCTGCCATGCTTTTTGCGCAAACCTTGTATGGCAATTATTATTTGGTTCACACTTGGGGCAAATCATTCAATAAATGGCGTAGCGTAAAGTTTTTTGCCTTACGAAATTTTGAAAGCCTTTTTACTTCTCTTTTTTTATTTACGTTAGCCGAAACGTTATTAATGCCCAACCATCTTTTAACTACTGATACAAGAGCCGGATATTTTAGTTTGTACCGTATGGCTTGCGTTTTTCATTTATTAATTCTTAATGCGGCTTTTACCGTTTTTGGTTTGTTTAGCACTCATCTTAATTTTTCGGAAAGCACATGGAATGATGTGCCGAAACAAAATCAAAAATAATTTCAGGGTACCCGAAGGGTTTTACAAAAAGCACCGTCTAATTAAAAAAACAAACATTTATGATAAAACAAATTTTAAGTATAGTTACAGCAACTGTGCTAACATTATCGGTGCAAGCGCAGGTTGGTCCTGAAGTTACGTCGTGGAAAATAAACACTACGGGTTTAACAGGTTACAACAGTTTACCATCTAACGTGCAGCAAGTACAATATACCAGTACCGATGTATATGTGAGTGCAAGTTGTATACCGGGTTATGCCATTGGGCCGTGGAACTCAAACCCAAACACACCCACTAACCAAAACTTTGTTTTTATAATTACACGCAACCCGGTACAAAACACAGGCACGGCTATTACAACACCTATGGGACACATGGGTGTGTGGAGCAATGGCGTATCTATTTTCAACCCTAAAGATGGTTTTTATTGGGACAATGCTACAAGCTCATTTGCGAGTGGCGGCAGTGGTACCAATGCCTGGAACAGAAATGCGTTGGTATATGAAGGTGTTAGTTTTGATAATTGCTTAGGGCACCCGGCACCAAATGGCGAGTACCACCACCATGTTAACCCAAAATGTTTGTATGATGATGCCGATAGCACGCACCACTCTCCTATTATTGGTTATGCTTTTGACGGTTTCCCTATTTATGGGGCCTATGGTTACACCAATGTAAATGGCACCGGTGCTATTAAACGCATGAAAAGCAGTTATGTAGTGTCTACTGCAACTACCCGTACAAATGGTCCTCCGGTAAACTCTACTTACCCCGAAGGAAATATGTGCGAAGATTATATTTATACAGCAGGCGTGGGCGATTTAGATGTGCATAATGGTCGTTTTTGTGTAACACCCGATTACCCAAATGGCATTTATGCCTACTTTGTTACTATTGATGCCAGCTTAAATCCTGCCTATCCGTTTGTTTTAGGACCAACCTATTATGGTACCGTGCAAGCAGGCAACACAGGGCCAACAGGTGGGCACAACACCCCAAGCGGTACCGTTACCACCTATACACCTGCCACAGGCATTGCTAATGTGGGTGAAAAACTAAGCACACTTGTTTACCCTAACCCTACAAGCGATTATTTGTACTTTTTTATAAACCCCATAGCATCAAACAACTTTACAGCCACGTTGGTTGATGCGCTTGGCCGTGTAGTGTTAAAACAAGAAGGCATACAGCCTACTATTAGCTACGCTTTTGATGTAAGCCAACTGCCAAAAGGCATGTATATACTTCATTTAAAGAACGATAGTAAGGAGTATACCGAGAAAGTACTGGTAAAATAAGGCGATTTTAGGCAAAAGAGGCATTTTTTAGCTTAAAACCCACCCGAATTAAATATTTTTACTATATTCGCAGTCCAATTTTTAGCCGCTGGTTGCACAAGGCAACGAATGCTGAAAATTTAATTTAAAAGAAAAAAGTCATGAGTTTATTACTTGATTTTGTAAAAAAACAATTAACCCCAGAGGTTGCACACCCAAACTTTAAAGCCGGTGATACAGTTACTGTACACTACAAAATTAAAGAGGGCGAAAAAGAACGTACACAGTTATTTACAGGTGTAGTTATACAACGTAAAAACGAAAGAGCTACAGCAAGTTTTACAGTTCGTAAAATTTCTAACGGAATTGGTGTTGAGCGTATTTTTCCGGTTGCATCTCCTTTTATCGAAAAAATTGAAATTGGTAAAGTTGGTAAAGTTCGTCGCGCTAAATTATTCTACTTACGTAACTTAACAGGTAAAGCGGCTCGTATCCGTGAAAAACTTGGTGTAAGAGAAGTTGAAGCAAAAGCATAGTACCAAAAAACTATATAAATAAGAAAGGCTGCATTTTTTGCGGCCTTTTTTGTTTTATCATTTGGTCTCCAGTCCAATTTAGTATACCCTTTGGACTTGGACACCAATTTTTTGTTGGTAAAAAACAACGAGAGTTAGATTTAACTGATTATTTGGTGGGTTTTATGTAATTTTATAATACATATAAATTAGTTACAGGTTATTTCACAAAGGGTATACTTAACGACTATAAAATAACGGACAAATAAGAATTTACGAATAAGATGTGGAGCGACAGATATAATTACTATAATATTCAATTCGATACACATTTTAGTCAAAAACTTGACAAATCTGTGGTGGTTAATTGCCTATTAGAAACAAAATTATTTAAACAAACTAGCCATCAAGCCTTTACAAATGTAGATGATTTTCCATGGGTTACTATCTTGCTAGTTGAAACATATGATGGGAATTTTTCTTCGTCAGACAAAGAAAATCAATTTGTGACGTTGATTTCAATCGTTTGCTCAAAGGGGCAAAATATAGACTCGCAAATATATATTGATATTTTCAAGCAAATTGCCAATGAATTAAATTGGAAGTTATATTTAGAAGAAGACGATGCTGGAAATGAAAATATTGAAATCAAATAATTAAAACTGACGATAAGAGCACCTAAACCGTAAGACAGGCGACGGTAGAAAACAAAAGTGTTATTAAAAAAGCCTACAATCCTTGCCCGTGACAGTTTTTGTATTTTTTACCGCTTCCGCAAGGGCAAGCATCGTTACGTCCTACTTTTTGTTCAACACGTATAGGTTGTTGCTTTGGTTTTGCTTTAGGGGCTTCATCATCGCTACCGCTTTCGGTGCGGCTTTCAACTAATTGTTGCTTAGGTTGCTGTACCGGTGCATTAAAACGTACTTGTGGTGCAGGTTGCTCTGCATTTTGTTGTTGGGGTAAGCTGCCTTTTACCAAAAAGGTTATTACTTCTTTATTGGTTTTAGCAACCATATCCTTAAACAAATTAAACGACTCCAATTTGTAAATAAGCAATGGGTCTTTTTGTTCTAACGAAGCATTTTGTACCGATTGTTTCAAATCATCTAACTCGCGTAAATGTTCTTTCCACGCATCATCAATAGAAGCAAGTGTTGCTGTTTTTTCAAACGTTAACACCATATCGCGCCCTTTGGTATCGTAGCATTTTTTAAGGTTAGCTAATACTTGTATGCTGCGTATGCCATCGGTAAACGGTGTTACAATGTTTTCGAATTGATTGTTCGGGTTTAAATAAACATCGCTAACAACCGGCATCACCATTTGCGCTACAAACTCGCTCTTTTCTTTATAATGTTTGTAGGCTGCATTAAATGTAAGCGCAGTTAAATCATCAGCCGATTTTTTAGAGAACTCATCTTGCGTGTAAGGTGCATCAATTGAGAACGCTTTTAGCAATTCAAATTTCAAGCCATCAAAATCTTTATCGGCATGGAATTGTTGTACGATATCATCACTCACATCAAACATTACGTTAGCGATATCCAAACTCAACTTATCGCCAAACAAGGCATTTTTACGACGTTTATAAATTACATCACGCTGTACGTTCATTACATCATCGTACTCAATTAAACGCTTACGTGTACCAAAGTTATTTTCTTCTACTTTTTTCTGCGCACGCTCAATCGATTTACTAATCATACTGTGTTGGATAACCTCGCCTTCTTCCAAGCCCATTCTATCCATCATTTTAGCGATACGCTCGCTACCAAATAAACGCATTAAATCATCTTCTAACGAAACAAAGAACTGCGAAGTTCCCGGATCACCCTGACGACCAGCACGACCACGTAACTGCCTATCAACACGACGCGATTCGTGGCGCTCGGTACCAATAATTGCCAAACCACCTGCTTCTTTAACACCTTCTCCTAATTTAATATCGGTACCACGACCAGCCATGTTAGTTGCAATGGTTACGTTACCCGCCCAACCTGCTTCGGCTACAATTTGCGCCTCTTTTTGGTGTTGCTTAGCGTTTAGTACATTGTGTTTAATGTTGCGCAGTTTTAACATGCGACTTAATATTTCCGAATTCTCTACCGATGTTGTACCAACCAGTACCGGGCGTTTTGCTTCAACTAATTTTCCAATCTCATCAATAACAGCATTATATTTTTCGCGTTTGGTTTTGTATACATAATCTTGCTCATCTTTACGCGAGATGGCACGATTGGTTGGAATAACCACTACATCTAATTTATAAATGTCCCAAAACTCTTGTGCTTCCGTTTCAGCAGTACCCGTCATACCAGCCAGTTTGTGATACATGCGGAAATAATTTTGCAGCGTAATGGTTGCATAGGTTTGCGATGCGGCTTCAATCTTTACATTCTCTTTAGCTTCAATTGCCTGGTGTAAGCCATCGCTATAACGACGGCCTTCCATAATACGACCTGTTTGCTCGTCAACAATTTTCACCTGATTATCCATTACCACATACTCATCATCTTTATCAAATAAAGCGTATGCTTTTAATAATTGTTGCACCGTATGAATGCGCTCAGATTTTACAGAAAACTCCTGCAACAAAATTTCTTTACGACGCATTTTTTCTTCGGATGCGTCGCTTGATTTTTCAATATCAGCAAGCTGATCGCCCACGTTTGGAATGATAAAAAAACCTGCATCTTCACCCGAAGTAGTAATTAAATCAATTCCTTTTTCGGTCATATCAACCGAGTTATTTTTTTCGTCGATTACAAAGTAAAGCTCTTCATCTATTTTATGCATTTCCTTTTGTTGGTCTTGCATATAATAGTTTTCGGTTTTTTGCAAAAGCGCACGCACACCGGTTTCACTTAAAAATTTAATTAATGCGGTGTTTTTTGGTAAACCTCTAAAGGCACGTAATAATGGAATGCCTGCTTCTTTTTCTTTCCCTTCGGCATATAATTTTTTAGCATCGGTTAAGCAAGTAAGTAAATATTGTTTTTGTACGCTTACTAATTTCTCGATACGTGGTTTTAGTTGCACAAACTCATGCTTATCTCCCTGTGGTGTTGGGCCAGAAATAATTAACGGTGTACGGGCATCATCAATTAAAACCGAGTCAACCTCATCCACAATAGCAAAGTGGTGTTTGCGTTGTACAAGGCTATCAACATCGTGTGCCATGTTGTCACGCAAGTAATCAAAACCAAACTCATTGTTGGTTCCGTACGTAATATCAGAATTGTAAGCAGCAACACGGTCAGGTGAATGTGGCTCATATTTATCTATGCAATCAACTGTTAAACCGTGAAACTCAAACAAAGGGCCATTCCACTCAGAGTCACGACGAGATAAGTAATTATTTACCGTTACCACGTGCAAGCCTTTGCCAGCTAATGCATTTAAGAAAATTGGCAATGTAGCTACTAAAGTTTTACCCTCACCGGTTGCCATCTCAGCAATTTTACCCTGGTGCAATACGATGCCGCCAATTAACTGTACATCGTAATGTACCATGTTCCAAACAACCTCAATGCCTGCGGCAGTCCAAGTGTTTTTCCAATGAGCAATGCCGTCAATTATTTCTACATTTTTAGCGTTAGCGTGGCGTTTAATATAAGTGGTATCAATATCGCCGGCTTTAATTTTAAGTTCTCCCAACGAAAAACGACGAGCCGTTTCTTTACATAATGCAAAAGCTTCGGGTAAAATTTGGTTTAAAACCTCTTCGGTTTTTGTATCAATTTCTTTTTCAAGCTCGTCAATTTCCTTGTATAATGCATCTTTGGCATCAACATCCATGTCAGGGTCTTTATCAATGCGGCTTTTTATTTCAGCAATTTCGGCGTTTTCTTTTGCAATAAAATCCTGTATTTGCTTACGCAACGTAAACGACTTTTGGCGTAAATCTTCATTAGATAAAGCTTCCAGCGTTGGATATATCTTTTTTATTTGTTCTACAATAGGTTGGGCTAATTCTACATCTTTTTGAGATTTAGTACCAAATAGTTTGCTTAGAAATTGTAACATAGCTTGCTTTTAATAAGTCGGTGAAGGTACAAAAATTATTCCCCTAATTAGAAAGGGCTTTTATTTGCTATTTTGGCAGATAATTAGCTAATTTTACCTACCAAAAAATAAACCAAATGAATAAACTTTACATTTCGTTATCCGTTTTTGCAACACTTGCTTTAAGCATTGGTGCAGTAGCGCAAACCAGTACAACCATAACTGCTGCGGCATCGCCAACCGTAGGTTATATATATAACATGGCAGCAGATACAACCCCTGCCGATATGCCTTCATTTACCGTTTCGGTAGGCTCTACAACAGCTCAAACCTGGGATTTTTCTCAGGATTTTTCGGCTGTATACGGGTCTCCGGTAAGTTTTGTAGCACCGGCAGGCAAACCGGGTGCCACAACTTTTCCTAATTCAAACTTAGCTGTTAACCAAGGCGGTAATAATTGGGGCTATTTAATTGCAGGCACAAACGGTTTATTTATTGACGGAGGTGATGTGAGCGTGCAAGGAACATCGGCGGCTTTAGATTTTATCCCAAACCCTCCTCAATTACCTACGCCTTTTACCATTGGCACTACTACAACAGTTGTATATACAGCCAGTACCACTACTACATATAGCAGCAATACAGTTTTAATAAAACACCACGGAGTTCGTACAGTTACTGCCGATGCGTTTGGTATGGTTACTACACCGGCAGGCACCTACTCAAATACATTGCGTGTGCTTACGCATGAAATAACATGGGATAGTATTTCTGTACTACTTGGGCCTTTTAGTACTCCTATTAAACAAATATATGATACTACTACAAATTACAGTTGGTATCAAAACACACCCGACGCACTGGTTATGAGCATTGACCAAAGCACAGCAGGTAAAACAACCAAAGCGCAATATTTACAAACATTTAGCAATGCCATTAACACCATAAAACATGCTGACTTTGCCGCTAATTTATACCCTAACCCAACTAATACAATTACCAATTTAGCCTACGAAAATGCAACAGCAGCAAGAGTTAGTGCAAGTATTTTTGATTTAACCGGCAGACAAGTTGCTACATTATTAAATAACCAACAACAAGCTGCAGGTAAACAAACTCTTACAGTTGATGTGGCTAATTTACAATTACCCCAAGGTTTATACATGGTACAACTCACTATAAACGGAACCACTAAAACATTAAAACTAAATATACAATAATTTGGTTTATAGATTAAAAACAAAAATCCCGCTCCATTTTTAATGAAGCGGGATTTTTTTATGACATAATTTATTTAGTTCCCTTTAAAAACTTTAATGTTATAAACACAAGGTTCTATACGTTTTAACTGTTGACTGCGACTAA
>JABDDQ010000041.1 GCA_013287545.1 Bacteroidota bacterium
CTACCCGTTTGCTGGCTAATTTTTTAATACGGTTTACACAAAACAATAAGGACGTTGAAATGAAACTTTTTAATGATTACGATGTAGCGTTAAATTGGTTGAAAGAAAAATTGGTAGAAGATGAAATTTTATCTTCGCGTATGGAAAAGTTATAACGAGCGCACTTATTATATTTATTTACTTGTTGCTAAGAACAGTACCAAACAATAAATATTACTTAAATAAAGTAATCTCACCACGTAGATTTTGGATGAGTTGTGTTTTTATTTTTGTAAGTGGAATTTTTTGCCCCAGTAAGAACATGAGTTTTGTTAAAGCAGCTTCAAGAGTTATATCGTCACCACTAATAACGCCAATTTTTTGAAGAACCGAACTGGTTTCGTACTTGCCTTGTATAACACGTCCTTCAGGACATTGAGTTACATTATAAATGATAATCCCTTTATCAATCGTTTGTTTTAGGAGGGTAATAAACCAATCATCCGTTGGAGCATTACCTGCACCAAAGCTGTGGAGCACTACTGCTTTAACGCCTTGTGCATTTAAAATGGTTTCGGTGATTTTTTTTGATATACCGGGAAATAAGTTGAGTACAATGATATCGTTATCTAAATTTTTATGTACCCTTAGTTTTTTGGTACTTGCATTTGCAATGTAGTTGGTGTTGTATATAATTTCAACTCCGGCTTCTGCCAACACAGGGTAATTGGGCGATTGAAAAGCATCGAAGTGTGCCGAGTTATATTTAAAAGTACGGTTACCACGAAATAATTCATACTCGAAATAAATAGCGACTTCAGGCACTAAGGCTTTGCCTTGTTTGTTTTTTGCGGCGACAATTTCAATGGCAGTAATCAAATTTTCTTTGCCATCGGTACGAATGATACCAATGGGTAATTGTGAACCCGTTAGAATAACCGGCTTACTTAAATTCTCTAACATAAAACTAAGTGCTGATGCAGTGTAAGCCATAGTATCACTACCATGCAAAACAACAAAGCCATCATATTTAGCATAATTTTTTTCTATAATATTAACTAACTCAATCCACACACGCGGGTGCATGTTACTTGAATCGATCGGTTTTTTGAAAGAGACAGAATGTAAGTCTAAATTAAAACGACTAAGCTCAGGTACTTGTTTGGTGAGCGATTTAAAATCGAAGGGGCGCAGGCTTCCGGTTTTAGCATCCTGCATCATGCCTATGGTGCCACCTGTGTAAATAAGTAAAATTTTGTTCATACAAACTTGGGTATAAAAGAAGAGATGCCGTGTGGGGCATCTCTTGCTTAAAACTCGTTTAAAAAATTAAAACGGTAAATCGTCATCAACCGAGTTGCTTGTAAAAACCGGAGGTGCGCCGGTTTCCATACTGCTTGGTTGGCTATGATTGTTTGAAGAAGCCGATGAGTGACCTGAACTAACTTTTTCGATACGCCAAGCATCAATAGTGTTGAAATATTTTGTTTCACCTTGTGGAGAAACCCACTCACGTCCTTTTAAGTTGAAAAGAACTTTTACTTCTTCGCCGATAGCGAAATTATCTACTAACGAAACTTTATCTTGCACTAATTGAAAACTAACGTGCTGAGGATACGGAGAACCCGGTTCTACTGTTAACACAAAATCACGTTTTTTAAAACGCTCACTTACTACTTGGGTATCAAATTTTGCTTTGATAATGCCGATTACTTCCATTGCTTTATTTATTAAAATTTAGAACTATAAATTTACTGTTTTTACAACTAATTACCCAACAAAACTTTCCACGCTTCGGTCACTTTATTAACATCCAACAAGGTTTTTACATATTGGTGTAACTCATCTTTATTGGCAAAATGCTTGTTGTTGGCGGTTTTATAGGAGGCAATTTCTTCCATAGTAGGTAAATGTTCAATATTACCCAATTGCCCTAAATTGTTACCTGATAGAATTTTGCTACTACGTATCTCAGTAGGAATAGCATCTACACCTATGCCAAGTGTGGTAATAGGTTTTTCAATTTCAAATAAAGCAACGCCATGTGCACGGCAGTACCAGTTTCCACCCATACGGGCTACAAGGTCTATTTTATGTTGGTCTATTTTACCATGCGTATCAAGTACTTCTTCTTTAATATGAATTAGTTTAACCTCACAAAAAATAAGATTACCTGCCCCACCCTTTTCACCCAGCTCTTTAACTTCAGTAACTATACATTCCATAGTTACGGGTGCTTCAGCTACACGGAATGGTTTTATACTTTGCGACGCTAATTTGGTAAAACCTGCTTTTTCAAACTCGTCAACTCCCTTAGCGTAAGGGCTACTGGCTAACGACATTTGCTGCACCATGTTGTAGTTTACAATATTTAAAACTACTTCGGGCACTTCTTTTACATTGTAGTAGGTGTGCTTGTTAGTTCCGTCTCGCCCACTACGGTTAGGTGCAAATATAGCAATTGGCGGGTTTGATGAAAACACATTGAAAAAACTAAAAGGCGCCAAATTAGGACGACCATCTTTATCTATTGTACTGGCAAAGGCTATAGGGCGTGGACCTACTGCTCCTAATAAAAAACCATGAAACTGTGGTTGAGGAGTATCTTTTGCACTTACTGTAATCATTTTTAGAGGTTTTGAACCGCTAAATTAATGATAAGTGATGATTGTAATTTATGTTTTTTGTTTTTTCTTTTTGGCAGCGGGAAACAAAACGTTGTTTAAGATTAAACGATAACCTGCCGAATTTGGGTGTAGACTTAAATCAGTTGGAGGGTCTTCTACCCTATGCTGATAATCTTCGGGGTCGTGCCCACCGTAGAAAGTCCAGGTGCCTTTGCCATACTCACCATGTATGTAACGGGCTTCATTAGCAGCCTTGCTTTCGCCCATTATTAAAACGTTTTTCTTCACATAGTTTCTATCAAAAGCAACCGTTTGCCCCCAAAAACCTTTTATTAATTGTTCGTGATTTTGACACAGCATACTTGGCACAGGATCCCACTTGGCAGAAAACTCAAAGAGTGTGAAAAAATCATTTTCTTTAGTAACACCATACTTTTGAGTACGTGTGCCATAAGTGTCTATATTAGAAAACTCGTACTCAGCAGGGTTTTCGCTCAAAGTAAAATTCTGGAAAGCAAAGCACTTATTGTAGTCAATTAACTTATTATAGTTTGCTGTGGTTCCATCGCCATCAAACATACTTTCGCAAATATCAATTCCATCAGCAGCTAAGGCAATATCGTAACTATCGGTTGCCGAGCACATGGCAAACATAAAACCACCACCCGAAACAAAATCGCGTACTTTTTTTGCTACGGCCAATTTCATTTGCGATACTTTATTAAAGCCAAGTTTTTTTGCCATGGCTTCGTTATCTCTTACCTCAGTTTGGTACCAAGCTGTGTTACGAGAGCCAAACCAAAAACGCCCATACTGTCCTGTAAAATCTTCGTGGTGCAAATGCATCCAATCGTATTCAGCTAGTTTGCCATTCATTACTTCTTCATCGTACACAATATCGTATGGGATTTCGGCATAATTTAAAACAAGGGTTACAGCATCATCCCAGGGTTGTTTGCCTTTAGGCGAGTAAACGGCAATGCGTGGCGCTTTTTCTAACTTAACAGCATCCTGATTTAATTCAGGATTTGAAACCTCTTGCAGAATGGCTGTACTTTTTGCATCAGGAATAATTTCGTAACTGATTCCACGAATATTACATTCATCAACAAACACTTTATCATTACGCATCATAAAACTACCACCACGGTAATTTAATAGCCAGTAAATTTCTATATCGTGTTTTAATGCAAAATAAGCCAAGCCATAAGCTTTAAGGTGATTTTTTTGGGAAGCATCCATTGGAATGAGTAGCTGGGAAGCAATACTGCTAAGTGAAATTTGAATAAGGATAAGAGATAATACAATGCGTTTCATAAGCCCTACTAAGTTACTAAGTTTTTGCGGAGATTGTATTTTTTAGGAGAATTTAAGAGTGAGAAAAGGAAAGCTATTTACAAAAATCTTTAAAAAATTTGGCGGCGTCAGTAGAGCCAAGGTCTTTAGCCATATACCAATCAACGCAGGCACCATTTAAATCTTCACTCAGTGCTTTAGTAGCACCACGCGCATTATAATAATTTGCATTAGTAGGATCTAATTCTATAGCAGAACTGTAATCGGCTACAGCCTGGTGGTAATTTTTTAACGCGGCAGAAACACGGGCACGCCCCACATAACAATCAATTTTTAACTTATCGGTTATATTTTCTTCCCCCAACGCCAAAGAAAAATCGAGTTGAGCACCTGTATAGTCATCTAAATTTCCCTTAAGCATACCACGAACTTGATAAACATGTGCAGCACGAGACGTGTTTAAAGCAAGTGCCCTACTTAAATCAACAATGGCACTATTTATAGAATCTTTAAGGAAAACTTTTGCTACCGCACGATTTATATAGGCTGAATCGTTTAAAGGGTCTACTTCTATAGCCTTTGTATTATCGATTACAGAGCCCAAGTAATCTTTTTCATCAAATTTTTTTTGCCCAAGTGCTATGTAGTAATTGTATATTTTAGATTTAGGGATGTTTTTTGCTATAGCATTGTTTTTAACTTTTTGATCGGTTGTTTTTGCTTGAGATTCAACATTTTTTGCAGATGATGTAATTGGCGGTGCAATAGGAATTGGTATACCAAAATAATCAGGCCTTTTGCTTGTACAAATTACTTCTGTTGTTGTAGGTGCATTTTTAGACATTGGGGTATACGTGTAATAAAGTTTAAGGGCATCGGAGTAGTAAAATTTATCTTCTACATAATATTTGCATTTTTTTTCATCCATTTCAGCTTGAAAGTGCGGCAAATCGGCACCAAGGGCAAGAAAACTAAAGCTGCTGCATGTATCATTTCTGAAATTATAAAAAGCATCGGGTAAATTTTTATTATCGTACCGTATAGTTATCATTTTAATGTCGCCATATTTATCAATTTGTACATAAGACGAATCGATGTATTTTTTTACACGTGATTTTACAAAGTTGAAGGATGAGCCAAATAAATTACCGCACTTATATAAAATATCTTGATGTAATTGTTGTTGGGTTAATTGTTTTTTTTGAGCAGATAGTTGTAAACTAAAGAAAAGTAGTAGAGCTATTTTTTTCATAACATAGGCTTGATGGTTTAACTTATTAAATATACAAATGTTTTTACTACCTTATTTCAAATATTGGATTGTATTTCTTTTAAACAACAGGTAGATTGCTTTGCTGCGCTCGCAATGACATTAATGATGCTTAGGCTCGGGTGGTAAATTTTTACCATGAATTAAATCAATAGCAACCATGCGGTTTTCCATGTCAACCCGACGAGGGTCTTTCCGGTCGATATCACCTTTCAGATATTTTTCTATCATTAAACTTACAATGGGTGCTGAAAAGACACCACCAAAACCGCAATTTTCAACCACACAAGCAATAGCAATTTTAGGATTATTTTTTGGTGCGAATGCGAGAAACACGGCGTGATCTTTACCATGCGGGTTTTGTGCCGTACCCGTTTTTCCACACACATCAATGCCTTTAATGGCAGATAGGTAAGCTGTACCACCAGGTTTTAAAACTCGCTCCATGCCATCAACTACAGGAATAAAATATTGACCCGGTACGGAGCAGTATATTTTTTCGTCGTACTTAGTGTTTACATTTTTTGCGGTACCTACCGCTTTTATAATATGCGGTGTGTGATAATAACCACGATTAGCTATACAGGCTACTACGTTTGCCATTTGCACAGGCAGAATGGTTAACTCTGCCTGACCAATGCCTAATGACACAACCGTGTTTGCAAACCAACGGTTTTCGCCAAAAACTTTGTTGTAGTATTTTACCGTTGGTACGTTGCCACCAAGCTCATAAGGTAAATCAGACCCAAGCTTATGTCCTACCCCAAAACTCATTACATTATCGCGCCAGTTGTTGTAACCATCTACATATTTCCCGTCAGGGTGATGGTCGACAATGCTTTTAAACACATAGGAAAAATAAGAGTTACAAGACGCTGAAATAGCTGTATATAAATCTCCCGATGCATGGGGGTGGCATTTTGGTTTATTGCCCATTGGCGGATAACCTCTATTACAAGGATAAACAGTAGATGGTTGCAGTACACCTTCTTTTAAACCAACAAGTGCATCTATCAACTTAAAAATTGAACCCGGAGGGTAAGCAGCCATCAATGCACGGTTGAAAAGTGGGATGCCAGATGTATCTTTTTGGAGGATACCATAATTTTTAGAACGTTCACGACCAACCATTAAATTGGGGTCGTACGTAGGACTGGTTACAAGTGCTAAAATTTCTCCGGTTGATGGGTCGATAGCAACAATGCTACCACGCTTGCCCTGCATTAAATATTCGCCATAGGCTTGCAGCTCTTCATCAATGGTGCAATAAAGTGCCTTACCCGGGATGGCCAGTGTATCATAAGCGCCATTTTCAAAACGACCTTTTTCTTTATTATGCACATCAACCATTATGATACGGGTGCCTTTAATGCCTCGCAAATCTTTTTCATACGATTTTTCGATACCGGAGATTCCAATATAATCTCCTTCATTATAATAAGCATCTTTTTCGGCTTGTTGTTTGTTAACCTCACCAATATAACCTAACAAGTGAGCTGCAATTTTTTTAGGATAACGTCTAATAGTACGCTTTTGAATAAAGAAACCTGAGAAGCGGTACATTTTTTCCTGCAACTTAGCATAGGTTTCCGATGAGATTTGTTTTTCGAAATACGACTCTTTACGCGGCGTGTATTTGGCACGTTTCATACGGTGATTAAAACCCGCAGTATCAATTCCTAATATTTTACAAAGCGCTTGTGTATCGCAATACAAAACATTATGTGGCACCACCATTAAATCGTAAGCAGGGTCGTTAAAAACAAGCAGCTTACCGTTTCTATCATAGATATACCCCCGTACAGGAAACTCAGTTAAATAACGAAAGGCATTGTTGCGGGCATCTAGTTTTGATTTATCATCTACAACCTGTAAGTAAAATAAACGCGAAATATAAATTAAGGCAATAAGCGAAAAAATGCCTCCAATAATAAATTTTCGATTTTCTAAATAGGGATTTTTACTCATGAAATGCGATTGTTACTTTGGCGGTAAAACAAAAACTGCATTAAATAAATAAAACTAAAAGTAGCCAGTGTACTACCTAAAACACGTAACAAGGTTCTAAAAAATTCGTGAAAGGTGAAAGCTTCGATATAAAACAATACAAAATGATGTACTAAAATTAAAATTAAAGCATAGGATGAAAACCAACCTACGCCCATGTAAGCAATGGTTGGTTTTAATTGTTCATCATAACCCTCTCGTGGGGCAAACAACTCTAATACCGAGCTGCGAACAAACGCCATAGTTAAACAAGCCATGGCATGCATGCCCTGTGTGTCGTAAAACATATCTACACACAAACCCAGTACAAAAGCCAGTACAAGTGTTAGTGGTTTTGGTGTGTTAAATGGCAATAATAAAATAAATAGTACATAAGGAAAGAAAATAAAGTACCTACCCAGGTTAATATTTTTTACAATAAGCACTTGTAACAAAACAAGCACCACAAAACGCAATATGTTTTTAAAAAGATTACTTATCATCTTTATCGTGCGTTTGTGATTTAAGTTCTAAGGAATCTTGTTCGTTTTTAAACACATTTTTAATAACGTACACGTGATTGATTTTTTTAAAGTTGGTGCTAAGGTTTATTTTAACGGTATAAAAAGCATCACCGCTTTTACGTTCAAAGCTTTTTACGTAACCCACCATAATTCCTTCAGGAAAAATAGAGGAAAGTGCACTGGTAACAATGGTGTCTCCGGCTTTAATGCGTGAATGCATAGGCATATCGCTAATGGTGGCACTTGAGTAATCATCATCTTTTTCCCAACTAAGCGGACCATAGAATCCATTTTTTTTTAACATGCAAGTTACTTTTACATCTTTATGCAAAATAGAAAGTGCGGAGGAGAAATTTTTAGACACATCTTTAACCACCCCCACAATGCCTTCGCTGTTAATAATAGCCATATCGTGTGTGATACCTTGTTGAGACCCTACATTAAGCGTTAAGTAATTGCTGCGCAGGTTAGTACTATTGTTTATTACTTTAGCGCTATTGAAAATATATTTTTGTTTATAAAGCGTATCGTTCTGCACCAGTGATGCCACATGTATAAGCTCGTAGGAGCGAGAGCGAATAATATTTAATAAACTTGCATTCTCTTTAGCAAGCATTTGGTTTTCTTCTCGTAAAGCTAAATACTCGCGGGTGTTGGCAATGGTTTTAAATGTATTGGCAGCTACCGCATTTGATGAATTTAAAATACGTGTGCTTTGTAAATTTCGGTTTTTAGATATAAGTATAATGCACATTATTTGCAGAAAGATAAACAGCAAATAATAATTATTCCGTATGAGAAAATTGAGCAGCGTACGCATTTGTACTGTTTATGTACTAATTAAATTACTTAATAAGGAACGGAAAGCGGTGTGTATTTTTTAACGCAATACCAGTGCCACGAGCAACAGCACGCAATGGATCTTCAGCAATATGTACAGGTAGTTTTGTTTTCATAGATATACGTCTATCCAAGCCGCGCAATAACGAACCACCACCTGCTAAATAGATACCAGTGCGGTAGATATCAGCAGATAATTCCGGCGGAGTCATTTCAAGTGCATTTAAAATCGCTTCTTCAATTTTTGAAATTGATTTATCTAAGGCATGTGCCACCTCAACGTAAGATACATAAATTTCTTTCGGGATACCTGTCATTAAATCGCGACCATGCACCGGGAAATCTGCCGGAGGGTTTTCAATCTCCGTCATAGCAGCACCCACCTCAATTTTTACACGCTCGGCAGTACGCTCACCAATTAAAATATTGTGTTGGCGGCGCATGTACTCCTCAATATTTGCTGTGAAATCATCACCCGCAATACGAACTGATTTATCACACACGATACCACCCAATGCTATAACGGCAATCTCGCTGGTACCACCACCTATATCAATAATCATGTTACCAACAGGCTCTTCCACATCTATGCCCATACCAAGTGCAGCTGCCATTGGCTCATGTATCATATAAACTTCTTTCGCGCCTGCGTGTTCGGCACTATCGCGTACGGCACGTTTTTCTACCTCGGTAATGCCACTTGGAATACAAATTACCATGCGTAATGATGGCTGGAAAAATTTACGACCAGGGTTAATCATTTTAATCATCCCTTTAATCATTTCTTCTGCGGCCTGGAAATCCGCAATCACTCCATCTTTTAAAGGGCGAATGGTTTTAATATTTTCATGGGTTTTACCATGCATTTGCTGAGCTTGTTTACCAACAGCAATAACGCGTCCTGTGCTTCTATCCACGGCTACAATACTTGGTTCATCAACTACCACTTTATCATTACAAATAATAATGGTGTTTGCGGTTCCTAAGTCGATTGCTATTTCTTGAGTTAAAAAATTTAAAAATGCCATATAATATTTTTGTTTTTATTAATGTTTAAAATGCCTTGTACCTGTAAACACCATAACCATTTGATGGTTGTTACAATAAGCTATACTGTCTTTATCTTTAATGCTGCCACCCGGTTGAATGACGGCTTTGATACCTGCTTTATCTGCAATCTCAACACAATCAGCAAAAGGAAAAAACGCGTCGCTTGACATCACGGCTCCGTTTAAATCGAAACCGAATTTCTTTGCCTTTGCAATGGCTTGTTCTAACGCATCAACACGCGATGTTTGACCTGTGCCACTTGCCAGCAATTGATTATTTTTTGCGAGAATGATTGTATTCGATTTTGTGTGCTTAACCAGTTTGTTTGCAAATAGCAAATCGTTTATTTGCTCTTTACTTGGCGTTGCAATAGTTGCGGGTGTTAAATCTTTTTCGGTTTCGGTTTTTAAATCGCGGTCTTGTTCGATGACGCCGTTCAATAAAGTGCGAGCTGATTTTTTATTTGTTTTGTTTTGCTTTTTAATTAAGATGATACGGTTTGGTTTTACTTTTAAAATATCCAAAGCTTTTGCATCATACGCCGGAGCAATAATTACTTCGAAGAAAAGTTTATTTATTTCGTTTGCAGTTTCCTCATCTACTTTTGCATTGGTAATTAAAATACCGCCAAAGGCAGATGTTGGGTCGGCTGCTAAAGCATCTTTCCACGCATCAATTAATTTAGCACGTGTAGCAACACCACAAGCGTTGTTATGTTTTAGGATGGCAAAAGTTGTATCAGTAAACTCTTCAATTAAATCAACCGCAGCATCAACATCCAATAGGTTATTGTAAGAAAGTTCTTTACCATTTAGCTTTTCGAACATCTCATCTAAATCACCATAAAAAATGCCTTGTTGGTGCGGGTTTTCACCGTAACGCAATACATTTGTTTTATTTGGTTTTTCGTCTTCGCTGAAATAATTAAGTATAGCTGTATCATAGTGCGAACTTGTGGCGAAAGCCTTGGTAGCAAATTTGCGGCGGTCGGTTATTTCGGTAACGCCATTTTTTTCTTGAAGAAGCGAAAGTAATTCAGCATAATCGTTACGAGAAGAAACAATAAGCACATCATTAAAATTTTTTGCTGCTGCGCGGATAAGAGAAATGCCACCAATGTCAATTTTTTCGATAATGTCTTCGGGTGATGCGCCTTCTTGAGCAACAGTTTCTTCAAAAGGATATAAATCAACAATTACTAAATCGATGTTAGGGATTTCGTGCTGCTCCATTTGAGCTATATCGCTTTGCAAAGCACGACGACCCAAAATGCCACCAAATATTTTTGGATGTAGGGTTTTTACGCGCCCACCTAAAATTTCTGGAAAAGACGTTAGCTCTTCAACAGGAACAACCGGAATTTTTAATTGTTCAATAAAAGTTTGCGTACCGCCGGTACTGTATAAAACAACCCCAAGAGCGTGTAATTTTTTAATGACAGGTTCTAAATTGTCTTTATAAAAAACAGAAATAAGTGCACTTTTAATTTGTCGGTTTCCGCTCATAAATCTTTGCTAAGGAGCAAAATTAACTAAATAGAAGTGCCTTTGGAAGCAAATAAAAGATTGTTGAAAAATGACTGTGTTTGTTGAAAACGTAAAAGGAGATAAATAAAGGGATCTTATTTTTTATTCATCAACTTGTTTAAGCTGTTGGATATATATTTTTCGGGTGTTATTAAAGCATTTTGTATTCTTTTAGCATAACGTATACTATCCATTACTTCTTTATTTTTTTCGTGCAATTGGTCATAGGCTTTATCAACCAATTGTTTTTGTTTTTCTATAATTATTTTTTGTCGTTTAGTTATACGGAAACGTGTGTACATAAACATAGCAAAAACAATAACCAATAGCAACAAACCTATTATGGCATACATAATTATACGTTGCTTTTGTTTTTCCTGAGCATGCAGGGTATCTAATTTATCTTGTGCGGCTTTAGTAGCAAGTTCTTTCTTTTCAAACTCATACTGCAATTGTTTCTGTATGCTTGCTTTACGATTTTCTGTATTAACTATACTATCACGATATGTAATATATTGTTTGTAATGCATAAGTGCTCCCATACCATTACCTTTGGCACTATCAATTTTCGATAGTAAGTTTTCTGCATTACATATTCTTTGCACATAGCCAATTTCTTTAGCCAGAACAAGCGATTTGGTTGCATACGTAAGTGCAAGTGCATTGTTTTTTTGTTTAAAATAAATATAGCCAAGGCAATTAAAAGAAACCGAAATGCCTTCTTTATCATTTATCTCTTGTTGAATTTTTAAACTTTGATTATAATAATTTAAAGCTTCATTTAGTTGTTGCTTTTGTTGATAAGTGGCACCAATGTTATTGAGGGCATTAGCGATGCCTTGTTTATCATTTATTTGCTGCTGTATTTTTAAACCTTTGCTAAAATAATCTAAGGCATCTTTTAGTTGATTTTGGCTTTTGTATATAAGCCCTATATTATTAAGCACAACTGCAATGCCCAACATTTCATTTATTCCTTGATACGTTTTTAAACTTTGATTGTAATAGTCTAAGGCCTCCTTTATTTGTTCCTGATCTTTATATATACTACCCATATTATTGAGTAAACCGGCAACACCTCGCTTATCATTTATTTCTTCACATATTTTTAAACTTCGGTTATAATAATCTAAAGCTTCTTTTACCTGCCCTCTACTCCTATATATAGTACCAATGTTATTAAATATAGTAGCCATGCCCGGTTTATCATTTATTTCTTGTTGTATTGTTAAACTTTGGCCATAATAATCTAAGGCCTCTTTTACTTGT
The DNA here is from genome assembly GCA_013287545.1 of Bacteroidota bacterium. Taxonomy (GTDB): domain Bacteria; phylum Bacteroidota; class Bacteroidia; order B-17B0; family Aurantibacillaceae; genus PALSA-968. The sequence goes on from JABDDQ010000041.1 coordinate 12,368, forward strand.
CCTTGTTGCTGATATATATAACCAATATTATTTAGAGCAACAGCTTTTTTACTTAGCAGTCCTTTTTTATACTTGGCATTAGGGTTAGGTGTTTTAGTAAGTAACTCATTAGCTAAAGTAACAGCGGGTGTTGCATATTTTAAAATATCAGCTTCATCACATGCTTCACTAAGTTCAACCAATAAACGGAGTTTAAGCGTATCGTACGGAGCATTCTTTAGGAGCAATGCCAAAGAATCAACTACAGGATTTTGAGCAAAAAGTACCGGACAAATAAAAAGAAAGAGAATAGTTATTGTTTTTTTCATACAGCTCTTACAAATAAAAATAGTATTGCTTATTGCCCATAAATTTTACAAAGCAAAAACTTACTTAAAGATAGTAAAATTGTTTATCTGACTAATTGAGTCTTAAAAAATTTAAAAACAGATGACTAAATTAAGACTTTGTGCTTAACCTAAAGCAGTATATTAGTTCGTTTATTGCACTGTGCAACTATAGGTAGCATTGCTATAAGATGCCGTTATTTTAGCATCAGCATTACATTTAGTTAAAGCACTATGTGTAGATGTCTCAGTAATAACTTCGGTATTTGTTCTGGTAAAGGAAGCTGTACCATTAGTGCCGGGGGTAGTAATATCGCAATAACATGTATAACTTTTTTTACACGATGTTGCCAAAATTGTAGCTACGGCTAATGCCATGTAAATTTTTTTCATGTAATGTTTTTATTGGACTGCAATTTACAAAAAATGGTTTTGCTCATTTTAATGCTACACTACTATTTAATGTTAAAAATTATTTTGAGTACGATAAACTTCCCACTCCCAAGCAGTTTTCATCATACTGGTAATGTCGTGCTTACATTTCCAATCTAACGCATTTTGTACTTTACTACTATCAGAATACACAGCTATAACATCACCTGCACGACGGTCACCTATTTTATAATTTAATTTTTTACCAGAAATTTTTTCGAAAGCAGCAATGGCTTCTAATACGGATACTCCATTGCCACTACCTAAATTAAACACATCGTAATTGTGCTTGTTTTTATGCTGCAGTAAATAATCTAAAGCTAAAACGTGTGCATTTGCAATATCGGTTACATGTATATAATCTCTTATACAAGTGCCATCCCTTGTTGGATAATCGCCGCCCAATACAGTAAGCTGAGGAAATTTACCAATAGCCGTACCGGTAATTAGCGGCACTAAATTGTTTGGTTTACCAATGGGCCACTCACCTATTTTAGCTGAAACATGTGCACCAACCGGATTAAAATAACGTAAAGCAATAGCATTAAAAGATGTATGTTGTCTACAAAAATCAGTTAGCATATTTTCACCAATTTGCTTGGTATATGCGTAAGGAGATTCCGCTTTAGGGATTGCTGTATTTTCATCAACCGGAAGTTTTTGTACATTACCATAAACCGAACAGGATGATGAAAAAATTACGTTTTCTACTTTGTGTTTTTCACACAACGAAAGTAGGTTTACTAATGAGGCAATATTGTTGTGATAGTATTTTAATGGTTGTTCAACCGACTCACCAACGGCTTTAAACGCTGCAAAATGTATAACTCCGTCAATTTTATTTTCGGTAAAAATTTTGTCGAACTCCTTTTCATCGCACAAATCAATAGTGTAGGTTTTAAATTGCTTACCTGTAATTTGTTGTATTTGCGTATAGGCTTTTGGTGACGAGTTAAAAAAACCATCAACAGAAATTACATTATAACTTTCGTTAGTCAATAGCTCAATAATGGTATGAGAGCCTATATAGCCTGCACCACCTGTAACTAAAACATTTTTCTTAGGCATTTGCACCACGTTTTAAAAATATAGATACTACAAAGGATGAAAATATGCCAAATACCAGCATACTAAATAATTTAGAGGTTGTGTCTTTAAAGGCCGATAAATCTTCTATGCCACCTTTAATCATTTTGTCTACATCTGCCTGAGTAACAGTTTTGCCTTTTTTAGCAGCCTCTTCCAAAATACTTTTTGGTCCTTCTGTTTGTATGTAGTTAACAATATAGTCACCCAATGCTTGCTGAAAGAAAACATAATTAAAGATTGATAAAACAATAGTTGCGATCAACACAAAAGTTAAGCCTTGTATTAAGGCTACTTTACCTTCAATTTCTCCTCCTCTTTCTTTACGAGCTAAAAAAACCAACAGTAAAATAAAAGGAGACATAAATAATAAAGATAAAATATGCGAGTACATGCCCAACTTAGTCATTTGCATGCCACTATTAAAAACAAATAGTTTAAAAGCTACAACCAATACACAATAAATAAGAGCAAATAAAAATGGTTTTTGTTTTAGCATGTTCAATAAAAAATTAACCGTTCATGCTAACTAAAAACTCTTCGTTCGATTTTGTTCCTTTTATGTGGCTACGTAAAAATTCCATAGCTTCAACCGGAGTCATATCGCTTAAATGTTTACGCAACACCCATATACGTTGCAAGCTATTTGCATCAATTAATAAATCATCTCTGCGAGTTGAAGAAGCAGTTAAGTCAATAGCAGGGTAAATGCGTTTATTAGCAATTTTTCTATCTAATTGCATTTCCATATTACCAGTTCCTTTAAACTCTTCAAAAATTACCTCATCCATTTTAGAACCGGTATCAATTAAAGCAGTAGCCAATATAGTAAGCGAGCCTCCGTTTTCTATTTTACGAGCTGCACCAAAAAAACGTTTTGGTTTGTGTAAAGCGCTTGCATCTACACCACCGGTTAAAACTTTACCCGATGCAGGTGCTACTGTGTTATAAGCTCTTGCCAAACGAGTAATAGAATCTAACAGAATAACAACATCATGCCCGCACTCTACCATACGTTTTGCTTTTTCAAGCACGGTGTTGGCAATGCGTACATGTTTTTCGGCAGGTTCATCAAAGGTAGATGATACTACTTCAGCTTTTACGCTGCGTGCCATATCAGTTACCTCCTCAGGGCGCTCATCTATTAATAATATAATTAAGTATGCTTCCGGATGATTGTGCGCAATAGCATTAGCAACCTCCTTTAATAAAACGGTTTTACCTGTTTTTGGTTGTGCTACAATTAAACCACGTTGCCCTTTACCTATAGGACAAAACAAATCCATCACACGCGATGAAAGTGTTTCTTGCGGATGACCTGTTAATTTGAATTTTTCGTAAGGGAATAATGGAGTTAAATAATCGAAAGGTACTCTATCACGTACCCAAGCAGGATCTCTGCCATTTATTTGATCTACTTTTACTAAAGGGAAATATTTTTCACCTTCTTTTGGCGGACGAACAGTTCCTGTTACTGTATCACCGGTTTTTAAACCAAATAATTTTATTTGCGATTGAGATACATATACATCATCAGGAGAACTTAAATAATTATAATCTGCTGAACGTAAAAAACCATAACCATCGGGCATGGTTTCTAAAACACCTTCAACTGCTACAATGCCATCAAAGTTATATAGGTCTTCTTTTCTTTGTTGTTGTGGTTGTTGCTGATTTGGTTGTTGCCCCTGATTATTTTGTTGAGGATTATTGGGGTTGTTATTTTGGTGAACCTGATTTGGATTTTGCTGCCTTTGTTGTTGTGGTTGACCTTGTTGCTGATTTGGATTATGCTGTAGTCTGTTTTGTTGCTGCTGACCTTGTTGTTGTTGGTTATTGTGTTGTGGTCTATTTTGTTGAGGAATGTTATTTTGATTTTGTACCGGTTTTGGCTGATGGTTTTCTGTTGGTTTTTCAGCTACGGGTGTTGTTGGCTCTGTTGGAGGTGGGGTTTCAACAGGGGCTTGCTGAACAATCGGTTCTTCTACCGAAAACAACTCATCAGCTACTGCTTCTGTTTTATTCTCTTCAGGTAAAAGGTCTAACTTAACTTTACGTGGACGTTTTCCTTTTTCTGCTTTAGGCTCTTCTGTTCCTTCTGCCGCGTGTTTATGTTTAAGCTCTCGTTTAATGCCATCAATCTTTTCAGGTTGTGTAGCTTGCAGTTCTATAATTTGTATAACTAAATCGGGCTTTTTTGTTCCGTCAGGCTTAGCACCCAATAACTTAATAATTTCTTTAAGGTCGGATAAAGGCTTTTCAGAAAGCTCTAAGGCATTAAACATACATTTTGATTTTTAATTAAAAATTGCATTAAAATTTTTGGGTGTTTTACTTCTGCCGGAAATTTGAAATGCAGATAATTCTAAAACTTGTTACAAATATGTGATTTATTTTTGAATTGAAAAATTATTTTTTTTCTCGAAAATTTGAGAATTATCTTTTTGCAAAGCGCATTTGAATAACACCTATAAACGCCTCTTCAAAAATTTTACTACTCATTTTAGAAACACCTTCTACCCTATCAATAAAAGTTATGGGCACTTCAACAATTTTAAATCCTTTTTTAAGCGAAGCGTATTTCATTTCTATTTGAAATGCATAACCCATAAATTTTATGTTATCAAGGTTTATAGTTTCTAACACATGACGCTTGTAGCATTTAAATCCTGCTGTAGTATCGCGTATGCTTATCCATAAAATTAAACGCACATATACCGATGCAAAATAACTCATTAAAATTCTACCAATAGGCCAGTTTTTTACCTTACCACCTTTGCAGTAACGAGATCCTACGGCAACATCGGCTCCATTTTCGCAGGCATGTAACAAGCGAGGTAAATCATCAGGATTATGCGAAAAATCGCAATCCATTTCAAAAATGTAATCGTATTTTTTTTCGATGGCCCATTTAAAACCTACTATATATGCAGTACCTAAACCTTGCTTACCTTGTCTTTGTAGTAAATGTAACCTATCAATATATTTTTGCTGAAGTGTTTTTACTATTTCTGCTGTTCCATCCGGAGAACCATCATCAATAATTAGTAAATCAAAATCGGGTTTTAACGAAAAAACTTTTTCAACCATCTTTTGGATGTTTTCTTTTTCGTTATAAGTTGGTATGATAACTAAGTTTTTACCCACGTGTGGCGAATATACAATAAAATATTATGTAGAAATCAGCGGCTAAAAAGTCTTTAAAAAATGTTTAGCAATTGTTATAAACTAAACCCATCATCAACTACAATATTCTGTCCATTAATGTATTGAGATGCCTCAGAAATCAAGAACAGTAAGGTTCCTGTTATATCCTCCCTATCAAGCATGCCTTTGTTTAAACTTAAACTGTTATATTTTCTTAAAAATCTTACATCCTGATTATTTAAAATACCACCCGGACTGATGCAATTAAAACGTAAGTTTTTTCCTTTATAATACTTGGCAAAGTATTTTGTTAAGTGTATAACACCCGATTTAATAGCAGCATACTCTACGGGCATAGTAAAGTCCGTATCTTCATACACTTCAAAACGTGGCGGCATAACACCATAAATAGATGACATGCTAATAACATTACCATAACCTTGCTGTTTAAAAAACAAGGCAAATTGTTGCATACATAAAAAGTAACCACCTAAATGTAAATCGATGTTTTCGCAAAAATCCTGATAAGTAACTTTTTCTACATCGTTGCCATAATTTTTATTACGCGGATATGCGTTGTTTATCAATGCATCTATTTTACCGTATTTTTTTTGAACGCTACCAATAGCGGATTTTATAGAAGTTTCGGAAGTAATATCTAATACAACTGTAAATAAATCAGGTGAGTTTATTTCGACTTTTAATTTCTCAAGCTGTTCGGCATTTATGTCAGCAACCACTACAATGCCTTTATTATCAAGTACCGCCTTAACAAATGTTTTGCCTAACAGGCCACAACCCCCTGTAATTATTACTACTTTTTTTTGCAAATCGGTAAACATAATCAGCTTTGTAAAATTTTTAGTTGATGATTAACTTCTTCTTCGGTTAGCTTTTTTACTTCAAGCACGTGAGTAATATTACTAAAATCTTTCATATAGGATAGAAACCAATAAGTATTGGTCAGTTTATCATTGGTATCAAAACTACCATCGTTATCACTATGATGGACACATAAAATATTTTTCGCTATTTTTTTTACAGCATCATCGGCATTAAATTTTAAGGTGTTGGCAGATACTTTTAAGTGAGCCGTATCTATAAGCAAACCAAGGTTAGGATGATTTACTTCTTTTAGCATTTGTAACATCTCATCGGCATCGCAACAAAACAAAGGATTACTTCCATCCGGATGAACATTTACCGATGCCAGTACATTATTTTCTATTAAAAAATTTAAACCTAAAGCTTGTGCTTTATCTGCTACAATTTTCAGCGATTGTATAAAAAGTGCCCAATGGTTTTTCCTATCGAACGAATGCGAAAGAATTAACTTTCTTCCCAACTCACTTGGGTTAGGGTCTACACAAAAACCGGCATGCGCCGAAAAAAATGGAGCACCTGCTTTTTTACTTAATTCTAACCCATTTATACAATGTGCAATAGATGTATTTCTTATATCCTCATTTGAGCTTGCCAGGTTTAAAACAAAAGGAATTTTTGGTGCAGGAAAATAATTATGTGCAAATTTTTTAATGGTGGCATCCAAAAAAAATTGCTCCATGTCTTCCCTATAAGGCATACCGGAACTGAATTCTAAAATCCAATTATTTTTTTGCGCCAACAGAATTATTTGCTCTGCCTGCATTCCCATAAAAGCTAATGTACTAACCACCAATTGCATCTCTACAAAGTTAAGAAGGCATTGGCAGCATCCAAACAATATTTGCACTTTTGCAGTTAATTAAACATGTTTAGTTTTTTACAGCCATATCGAACAATTGAAAAACAAATACTGCTGGTAATTATAGCCGAGTTTTTTATTCAGCTTGTAAACGCCACTTTTATGAACATGTTGCCCCTGTACCTAAACACCTTACATTACAGCAAGCAAGAAATAGCAGGTTTTATATCATTTAGGTTTTTAGGCGTATTTTTACTGGCTTTACCTTTGGGCATTTTTATTAAAGGTAAAAAAGTAAAACCGTTTTTTTATGCCTCGTGTATAGGTGTTCCGTTTTTTGCTTTATGTATACTATATTTTACCGAGCGGGCTAACACACCTATGATATATGCATCACAACTATTATGGGGAGCATCGTTTACATTTATTCAAATACCTATTTTACCTTTTATTTTACGTTTATCTTCTCAAAAAAACCAAACAGCATCTATTGCATTAAGTTACTCTACCTGGAGTTTTGCGGGCATTTTAAGCGGAATTGTAATTGCGCTTTTAGACTATTTAAATCCTGATTTGTTTAATGAACGTATGGTGCTTTTAATTTTTTCCATTCTTGGTTTTATGGGCATTTTAATGCTATTGCTTGCCAATATTCACGAAGGTGATTTCAGTTCAGAAACAGAAAAAACCAATTACAGTTTAGCTCAGTACGATTGGGGAGTTATTATAAAAGCACTTATACCAACTCTAATTATAGCCGTGGGTGCTGGTTTAACCATTCCTTTTATAAGCTTGTTTTTTCAGGAAGTGCATGGCATGGATAAAGGCAGTTTTTCGGTAGTAAGCTCCATTGCTGCATTTTTAGTAGCATGGGGTGCCTTATTGGTACCTAACATTAAAAGAAATGTAGGCTACAAAATCGCCGTACCTGCTACACAGTCTTTAGCCATAGTATCTTTAGTAGCGTTAGCAACTACGCAATATTATAGCTATGTGTCTATATCGGTGGTTATTGCTGTTGTTTGCTACTTATTGCGTCAGCCTCTAATGAACATGGCAGGTCCAATGACTACCGAAATTGTAATGAATTATGTGGGCGAAAAAAACCGTGAAATTGTAAGTGCCCTCACCTCAGCCATTTGGAGCGGGTCATGGTTTGTAAGCGGTTTATTAGTACAAATTTTATTTGGGCAGGGCTTTTCGTTTGTAAACATATTTCTACTAACCGCCCTACTCTATTCGGTTGGGGTAATTTGGTATATACTTTTAATAAGAGA
>JABDDQ010000042.1 GCA_013287545.1 Bacteroidota bacterium
TTGAAGTAAAAAATAAAATTGATGCGATGTATTTCGAACAAAAAATATTTTTTCTTGTCAAGTAAAATAATTTGGTGAAAAGGATGAAAAATAATTTTTTTGCGTGAATTTTAGAATTTATGTGTTACGTAAATTACTTTTTTTCTGATTGAATAAAATTCCAATCAGTCTCTACATCCCATCCCGCAGGTATTTTAATAGGTTTAGTATATAAGTATACGTCTTCTGGTTGTGTATGTTTAGCAAAGTTTGCCGGCGTAAATTTTTTGTTGGCATCCAAATCATTAATTAATCGCAAAGAATAATCGGCAGCAATTAGATTGTAAAAAGTAACTATGTTTTCTTTTTTAGTACCGGAGCTATATTCCGTAAGCACTTTTCCGTTTACATCTAACAACTGCAATACATAGTAATGTAAGCTGTCAGGTAATGTAAGTTTTATTCTAAGTGTTCCAATATCTTCGTTCGTATATGTTTTAAAAGTTGCTTTAATGGTGTCGGCATTCATTTTATCCCAATAGGTTGTAAGGCTGTTAGGTAAAAACATAAGTGTATATGTTTTGCTTTCTAATAGCTTGTTCAGTAACCTTTTTTTGTAAAGTGGCAGATAGGTTGTTACCAGATTATTGTTTTCGTTTTTATTTTCGGTACTAATTAAAAGTTTTTCGCTGATGCTATCGTGAATTAGCGAACATTTATCTAAATCTATATTTTTTATAGGGAATGAAAAATTTAAAAACACATCATCATTAGTAATGCCATACATTCTTTTGTTTGGATTAACATTTACCTTTTTTGTGTTTTTGCTTATGGTGCTATCAACTTTTTGTTCGGTAGGCACGTTAAGGGTAATAGTATCAAAAATGGTTTGGTCTCTTTTCACCAGTAATTTTAGTTCTGTATCAAAAATGTCTTTATAATATACTTCAAGGGTGTCATTTTTTGTTTCGTAGGTAATTTTATCTCCAGTTAAGTTTTTATCAGTACACAACACATAAGCATCAGGCATGGTATCACTTAATATAAACTTGTTATATCCCCAAAAAGATTGAATTTTCTTTTTAATAAAGTTCCTCCCACTTTTTGGTACACTCATTATAAAATTAATACTATCGTTGCCTGTAATAGTTATAGGTGAGTTTGCAAAACCAAGCCCCTCTCCACCATCATATGCGTTATTATTGTTTTTATCGGTAACAGCTACAATTTGGTATGTGCCAGGTTTAATAGCAGAAATGGAGTACATGCCGGCCGAATCTGTTTTAATTACGTAACTTGGTTTTGTTCTGGTGGCTGCTGTATCGGTTAAATTAGTAAACAACATAATTGAAACGCCTTTTACCGAATTTGAAGTTAAAGCCCAGGTTGCTTTGCCGCTAATTGTATTTGTATCTATAGTTGTACCTGTACTAAATATGTAAGTAAGGTTTTTATATTTATTGTTTTCGTGTATATCACCTACTGATTTTCCAAACTGAATTTGGTAAGTAGTATTAGGTTGCAAATCATCGTCGAAAGTTAAAATCATTTTTTTTCCGTCTGCACGTACTTCAGGTTTATTATCCATAAATGGATTTATAACCATGGCTGCTGATACCGCTTTTATATCTACCATTTCGTCAAACTGAAATTTGATAGTAGTATTTTCTCTTGGAACGTTAGTTGAAGTATCTTTTGGTAATACGGATAATAACTTGGGAGGGGTTGTATCTTTAGCTCCCCCTGTAAGCGGACCAATTTGAGCACAGTTGTTACATACTATAACAACAAGAATAAATAAGGGAATAAGAAAAATGCGTTTGAAAATCATTTGCCAATGATGCTGGTAACTAATGAGGCTACTTTTTCTAAATAAATTTTATCTGTTTCATTAAAAGTAGCATATACATCATCATCCACATCTAAAACACCAATAACTTCTTTTTGATGATTAAAAATAGGTACAACAATTTCTGACTTAGAAGCTGAGCTACAGGCAATATGCCCCGGAAATGTATCTACATCATCTACTATAATTGTTTTAGCTTCTTTCCATGCGGTACCACAAACACCTTTACCTAATGCAATGCGGGTGCAAGCCAACGTGCCTTGAAAAGGACCCAATACTAATTGATTATTTTTTACCAGATAAAACCCTACCCAAAAATAACCAAAAACTTCTTTTATAACTGCAGTTATGTTAGCCAGATTTGCAATTAAATCTTCTTCGCCTTCCACTAATGCTTTTAATTGGGGGAGAAGAGAAGTGTATTTTTCTTCCTTACTGGTTCCTTCTATAATTATTCCTTCAGCCATTATTTTATGTTTTAGCTTAGAATTCCGCCTTCTTTCATTTTTTCGGCATTTTCTGCAAACTGTAAAGCATCAATCATGCCTTGTATGTCTCCATTCATAAAATCATCCAAATTATATAAGGTAAGATTTATACGATGGTCTGTAATTCTGTTTTGTGGATAGTTATAGGTTCTGATTTTTGCAGAACGATCGCCTGAACTAACCATGGTTTTACGTTTTTGCGTTACTTCTTCCATTCGCTTTTGATACGCGGCATCGTAAATTTTAGTACGAAGCATGTTCATAGCTTTTTCGCGGTTACCTAATTGTGAACGTTCGGTTTGACACATAACTACAGTGCCTGTTGGCACGTGTGTAAGTATAACTTTAGATTCTACTTTGTTTACATTTTGTCCACCTGCGCCACCACTACGTGCTGTTTGCATGGTTATATCAGCATCACGTAATTCAACATCTAACTCATCTGCTTCGGGTAACACAGCAACTGTTGCTGCTGATGTGTGCACACGGCCTTGGGTTTCGGTAGCAGGTACACGTTGTACACGATGTACACCCGATTCAAACTTCAAAGTACCATACGCATTATCGGCAGTTACATTAAATATAATCTCTTTATAACCTCCCATAGTTCCGGGACTTATATCAACCACTTCGGCTTTAAAGCCTTTGTTTTCAAAATAACGACGATACATTTCATACAAATCGCCCACAAAAATACTGGCTTCGTCTCCACCTGTACCGGCGCGTAACTCCATCACACAATTTTTGGCATCTTCAGGGTCTTTAGGAATAAGCATAATGCGTATCTCCTCAGCTAATTTTTCCTCAATAACTCTGTTTTCTTCCAGCTCGGCTTTCGCCATATCTAAAAAATCTTTGTCTTTTTCGGTTTTCAGAATTTCGTTAGCCGAATCAATATTATCTAATGCTTTTTTATATTCTTCATAAACCTTAACAATGGGTTCTAACTGGCGATACTCTATATTCAGTTTTTTAAACTGTTTCATATCGGCAATAACAGCGGGGTCGGCTAATTTTTGTTCAACATCTATATAACGCTGTTTTATACTGGCAAGTTTCTCAATCATCTAAAAAATAAATTTACGCGAAAGTACAAAAATGCCTTGTCTTTATGAAATATTAGATAAGAGAGGCTTCGTGAGGATACTATGTATAAAACCTACTTCCCGGTAATTTTAATTTCGGTACGACGGTTTTTGGCTTTATTTTCAGGTGTTGTATTTGGTACTTTTGGTTTGCTATCACCATAACCTTTGTAGCTTAACCTGGTGGCAGCAATGCCTGCTTTTATAGTATAATCATAAACTGCTTTAGCACGATTTTGAGATAATATTTGATTTGCCTTTTTATTACCATCACTATCTGTATGTCCGCTTATTTCAATTTTTATGGTTTTATTTTTAGTTAAGAAGTTAACCAATTTGTCTAACTCGGTTTTCGATTCAGGTTTTAAATCAAATTTATCTACATCAAAAAATACATTTTTAAGCTCGATTGAAATTCCGGTATCTATTGGCTGAAGCGCTACATCTAACAAGTAAGGTTTATTATAATCGGCAACAACATCTTTTAAACTAAAATTATCCGAGTAAAAAAGATAACCTTCTTGATTTACATTTAATAGGTAATTTTTTTGAGCAGGAAGTACAGCTAAAAAATTTCCATGAGCATCGGGAAACACTTTCGAAATAGGTTTCTGTGTTTCTAAATCAAGAATTTCTACATTGCTTTGTAGAGGTTGTTTTGTTTTTGCATCATAAATTTTTCCTTTTACAAAGGTTAAGTTTTGTGGCGCTAAATCGGCTGGTAAATCAAAATTATATAAATCAAGTCCGCCAAACCCTCCTTGTTTATTGCTATGAAAATATGCTTTCTTACCATCAGGACTAACCATTAAGCTACTTTCATTATTAAATGTGTTTATTGGGTAACCTAAATTTACAGCAGGCCCCCAAGAGCCATCAGCTTGCCTGCGGCTTACATAAATATCAAGCCCACCCATGCCAATATGCCCATCAGATGCAAAATATAAGGTTTGATTATCAGGATGAATAAATACAGCTTCTTCTCTACCGGGGGTGTTAATGTTTGGCCCAAGTTTTACAGGAACTGAAAATCTTCCATCGTCACCTACTACACTCATATATATATCTTGTCCGGTAATGCCTGTACCCGAACGAGAACCTCGTACAAAGTATAATGTTTTTCCATCAGACGAAAAAGAAGGCTGTGACTCCCATTGATTTGTGCAAACCGGCGGGCCAACATTAACCGGTTTTGTCCATTTATTATCGCCAATTTTTTGCGAGAATAGAATATCGCACATTCCAAAACCTTTAGACCCGGTACTTGCCAGCATGCCATATTGGTCTTGGCAACCTACAAAAAATAAATTTTGCCCATCGGCAGACACGCTTGGTGAACCTTCGTTACAAGGACTATTAACCCCCTGCATAGGTGCGGCTATTGACCATTGCCCGTTTATGTTTTTAGAAACATAAAAATCTTCTTGTCCATTTGCACTGCCATCGCAAGTGGTTGTTCCTATAATGCGACGCGTAAAATAAAACCATTCGTTATCGGCTGTTATAGTAGGAAAATATTCGTCATTGCCTGTGTTAATGGCAGGACCCATATTTTCAGGTTTAAACGGTTTCGGGTTTTTAATTTGTTCAACTGCAAATTGTGAACAAGCTAAAAGATGTTGTGCTTTTTCTTTTATTTCAGGGCCAATTCTTTCAAAAGAATTAAACCTTTGGAAACTTTGAATAGCCTCATCATAATGCCCGGTATAATATTGCAGTTCACCTAAATCATAAAAATTATTCGGAAAAAATTTGGGGTTTACCTCCGTAGCTTTTTTTAGTTGTTGTATGGCTTCTTCGGTTTTATTTTGGTCTATATAAATATAACTTAATCCCATCATAGCCTCTACAAAATTTGGGTCTTCATCAAGCGCTTTTTTGAAAGATTTTTCAGCATCCGCATCTTTATGTGCTTCGTAGGATTTTTTCCCTTCTTCTACATGTTTAATGGCTTTTTTATTAGTAGAGGTGTACATGCCGGGCGGCATAAATTGTTGTGCTGATAGGTAAGAGGTAAATAATATGAGGTAACAGAAAATGATAATTTTTTTCATAGATGTTATCTTGTTAAATATGTTTGTGCCTCAGTAGCAGATAATTTTTTACCATCTTTAAATACAGTAATAAAAGCGCCATTCATTCCTAAAGCAAGCACTTCCGCGCGTAGTTTTTCTGCAAAGCGCGCTTCGGTAAATGAGCCTACTGTATATAAATATAAATTATTTACTACAATATATTTAATTGGCCATGTTTTTAATTTTAGCCATGTATCAGCAATTTGCTGCGGTACTTGTTTACTATACGCGCCTATCTGCACTTTAAAGGTTATGCCATCATCGTTTGCTTTAACGCCATTATCAGCCGTTGGAGCAGGGCCTTCGGTAATTCCGTTGCTAAATGGTTGTATGCCCGTTGTTGTATTTTCAACCTGAGGGTTTGTATTAGCAGGCTGCGGGTTATTATTTGCCGGTTGTTGCGGCGCAACTGCTTCTCCTGAAAATATAATCGGCTGCTGTGGTGGAAACTGAATGGTTTTATCTGCAGAAACCTTATCTATAGCATCGGTAATTTTAATTCGTTGCCCATTTAAGTAGGCACTTACAAACGCATCACCAATGCCAAGTGCATTTACTTTTCTACGGTCTGTTTTCACTAACTCTAAATCACTATATATACCCGCTGTGTAACGATAGTTGCCATTGGTTAATTGCTCACGGAAAATTGGTTTCAAATTTCGTAATTGAGCATTGCTTACATTGTTTGTATATACACCAACTTGTATGGTAAATAACAAACCGTTTACCGTAGCTAAGTTGCTTGATTGTACAGGTTGTGCTGCCTCTGTAGTTACATTGTTTATAGGCTCTACATTAACAGGAACGTTATTATTAGCTGTAATACCGGCTGTAGCTGTTGCATCTGTATTTACAGGTTGTCCTTTTTGTTTTAATGTATCTAAAGCATCTGCTAAGTTTATTCTTTTACCATTTAAGTAGGCAACCACAAAGGCATCTCTGTAACCTAATTTTTTTAAATCGTTTTTAACTGCATTAGCATTATTGTACTTATCAAACAAACCTGCTTGGTAGCGAATAAAACCTTGTGCTGTGGTTTCTCCACCAATAGGGGTAAGGCCTTTAAAGGCATCTGTTGAAATAGGACTTTTGAAAGCACCTATCTGAACACGAAATACAAGTCCATCAGGTAATTTTTCGTTTAATGGAATAGGATGAGTAGGACTATAAGCGTTACCTTGTTTTATTTCAAAACCTTTAGTTCCTATATATTTTGCAGCTTCGGTACTTCCTTCATTTGTTGGAGTAACTGTATTATTGGTTGTATTGGGAGTTTGGTTGTTTACTGGTGGATTTTGATTAGAAGGCGTGTTATTGTTAGTAACAACCTGACTTTCGTTTACAATTTTTTGATTAGCTGTTAATGTTTGTTTTAATGTTTTGCGTTTGCTTTGTAAGTCTTTTATGGCTTGTGTTATTTTATTTTTTTGCGAAGGAGATATAGCTGCCGCCTCTTGTTTTTTCTTGCTTAATATTTCTACATCAATAGTCTTAAGATAGTTGGTGATAACTTCATCTTGCTTGTTTAAGTTTTCAGGCGTAGATGTTTCATTTTGTAACGAGGTTAATTTCTCATCATACTGAGTTGCACTTGTTGTAAATGCTTCTGAGTAAGCTGCAGATTTATTAGTAGAAGAATTGTTGTTTACTTCATTTGTTGTATTAGTTTTTGTTGCCGTGGTGTTGGTAGATACTGCAATTATATTATCAAGCGTATTTTTATCAAGCTTTTGAGAATAAGCATCTATTTCTTGTTTTTTAGATTCAACAAAACTTTGAGTGCTTGTAGCTATTTCTTGTAAAGAGTCCGCTTTCTGATTTAACGATGTCGCATTTTTCTCTGATTTTTCGGCCCTTGCTAATTTTTCTTGTTTCTCTGCTCCATCTGGTAAGGCAGCAGCATCTGTTCTTAATTGTTCGGCATGCTTTATACTTTCGTTTGCCATGTTTTTATATAAAACAGCTCCATTTTGTCCTTTTGTAACTTCGTTGGTAGATTTTGCCAGTTCGTTTTGTAGCAAACTATATTGCTTGAATTCAGGACTGCTTTTAACTTCATTTATTTGTTGAGGGCTTAAATTACTTACTGTTTGATTATTGTTAGATGGAGTAACTGTATTATTTGTAACCGGCTCTACATTATTAGTTGCATTTTGTGCTTGAGTGTTTTTTTGTTCGTTATTCTGTATTTCATTACTTGTAGCGCCAATGGTGTTAGTAGTAACTGTATTTTCAGTATTATTTTGAGTAGAATTGTTTCCAGTTTCATTAGTTATAGGTGCAATTGTATTAGTAGCTGCTGGCTCTATAGTAGCTTTTCTATTCTCTGTGTTATTCGTTGTTTCGTTAGTAATAGCAGTTGTTGTGTTACTTGTTGCCGAATTTGTATTAGAAGGATTTTCGGTTATTTGGCTATTATTTTCTGTTCCCTGATTATTGTTTGCTATTGTTGGTTCACTAACTCCTGTCAATAATTGTTCAGCCTGCTTAACTTGTTTAAGCGCTTCCTCCATTTTTTGGTTAGCTGCTAATAATTGTGCTCGTTTATTATCTTCATTTTTGTTTATGGAAGCTTTACCTAATTCAACACTTGCCTCTTGCATATTTTTTTGTGCCTGTGTTTTTAAATCTTTTACTTCGGGTGTTGCTTTATTTTTCTTTTCGGCTTCATTTAATTTAGCTAAAGAGGCTGTATATTCAGATTTGTTAGCATCGGCCAATGTTTTTAAAGCCGCATTAGAACTTTGTATTTCTTGCGATAGCTTAGTTTTAAACTCATTTATTTTTTGAGTTACATCACCTGTACTGGCGGTACTTTGTGTATCACCTCCTTTTAGTAGTTTTAAAGCTGCCTGTTGTTTTGCTAAAGCAGTTTTTTGTTTTTCATCGGCATTGCTCAGTCCACCAATACGAGATGCGATAGATGGGTCTGCCTCTGCTTCTTTTCTTAATTCTTGTGCTGCTTTATTTAGTATATCAGCCTCTCCGTCTAACTGACGAACTTGCTCTGCAACGGCTTTATTTTCAGGTTTTAAAAGTAAGTCGTCAATTCTTTTGTCGCCGCTTGTAAATGTATTTTTATCTAAATCTAATTGTTGTTTGGCGGCATTATAGGTCAAATCAGTAGCTTGTTTTTCAAGTTCTGCAATTTTAGTTAAAGCATTTTGTTGGTCTGCTCCGGTTAGTGTTTTACTATCTTTTCGCAGTTGACGAGCTTGTGCAGATATAGCATCAGCCTGTTTTAGCAAATCATCAATTTGAGATTGAGCATTATTGCTTTGTGCTGTTGCTGATTGGTTATTAATTTGCTGCAATTGCTCTTCAATGTTTTTAGCATCGCTTAGCACCCCATTAAATTTCTCATCAGCCTGCTGTTTTAATTGCAGGGCTTTTGCATCGGTATAAGTTACCGCACCAAAAAGTTTCTTTTCATCATTAAAATTATTTTGTGCCTGATTAATTAAATCATTTACCGGACCGGTGTTATTGGTTTGAGTACTATTTGTAGTTTCGTTAGTAGTTGGCGTGTTATTGGTTACTTCGGTGTTTGGTGTTACAGTATTTGTTGTCTGCGTAGTGGTGTTTGTACTTTCTTGTGTTGTAGTTGTATTATTTTCGGTTGGGTTTTTGTTTTCTTTTTGAGTAGTAGCAATTACTTCATTATTTTGAGTTTGATTATTTACAGGTGGGTTATTATTAGTAGCCACCTGTTTATTTTCATCGGTAGTTTGGTTATTGTTGCTCGCTAACGGAGAGCCACTTACTATACTTGCTGCATAATCTGCCTGACTTTTTAAAGTTTCGGCTTCTTCTTTTAACGAATTAATTTTTGCCTGATTTGTTTCTTGCTCTTTTTTCTTGTCTGCTAAGTCGCTTT
Organism: Bacteroidota bacterium; assembly: GCA_013287545.1. GTDB lineage: Bacteria > Bacteroidota > Bacteroidia > B-17B0 > Aurantibacillaceae > PALSA-968. Next base: position 9,354 of record JABDDQ010000042.1, read on the forward strand.
CTTGTTCTTGTTTTTTTGCTGTATAGTTTTCAATTAAATCCTTGTCTTTTGTTTCAGCAATTTGTTTATCTAAACTACCTATTTCGGTAGACATGTCTTTTATATCATTAGCAATTTGCTCTTGTTTTTTCTCGGCATTTTGTAACTCTTGTTGCTTGTTGTCGGCATCAGCTTTAATGCTTTCAAGCAAGCTATTACTATTGCTTTTTTGCTTAGAAGCCGCTTCTAATTGCTTTTGTAAATCTTCAAGCTTAGCTATGGCTTGTTTATTGTTTGTTGTTTTCTCCGCTTCTTCTAATGCTTTTGCATATTGTAGGTTTAAGTTAGCCTCTTTCTGCTTGTTATTGGCGTCAATTTCTAATTGTTTAGCAATGTTATTTGCTGTTAACGATTGTGCTTCATACAAAGCGGCATCATCTTTTTGTTTTTCTGCTTCGCTGTTTAATTCTTGTTTTTTGGCTGCATCTGTTTCCGCATTTGCTTTAGCTAAAGTTTGTGCGGCTTCCTGCTTTTTTTGATTCGCTTGGTCTTGTTTAGAATTTGCTGCTGAAAAGGCGGTAGCCGCATCTGCTTTTAAACTATCGGCATTTTGTTGTAATTCGGTGGCATCATCATATGCCATTTGTACAAGTTCTTTGTTGCTTACATTTTTATTTGGCGTTTGATTTGCTGTTGATGTATTTTTAGATTCATTGTTTGCGCTATTTGCAACTTGATTATTGTTTTCAGGTACTTTGTTGTTATTTGTTGTTTGATTGTTGTTAACTGCCGGAGGCTGATTACTACCTGCCGCTAAAGGATTCTCGGGGTTTATACCAAAATCATCAGCATTAACATTCATTTTAGATTTTTGCTCAATTAAGGCTAAAAATTCTTTGTAATTGTTTTCGTCATCGTTTTTAGTATCAAAAAAGTTGGTGATGTATAATTTTTGACTTTCGTAACCAATAGCTTGTTTGTAAGGCATATAATTGTACGCAGTAGGAATATTTACTCCCTCTGATTGGGTTGGAAAACCGGGTGTTTCAACCGTAAAAATAAACTTGCCACCATTAGGTAATTTAAGCGAATAAGCTCCGTCGGCATTTGCATCAAAAGAACCAACATCTTCTCCCGTTTCAACATTTTTTACTTTTATTTTTGCAAGTACACTTTGGCTCGCATCTTTTTTCAAAACAGTTCCTGTTACAAATGCAAATTCCGCCGGACGTTTTTCTGTAAGAATTTTATAGACATCAATTTTTCCTGCCGGACTTTGCCTACTACTGGCAAAAAAGGCAATTTTTTCTATAGAGTCGGTTACAAATAAAATGTCATCGTTAGGGGAGTTAATAGGGAAAGCAAGGTTTACAGGCTCTTTCCAGCGATTAGTAGATGGGTCTAATTCACTTTTAAACAAATCAAAACCGCCCATACTGTTATGGCCTTTAGATGCAAAATATAAAACTTTTCCATTTGGGTGCAGAAAAGGAAAATCCTCATCATACTCTGTATTTATGGGAGTGGCCAAATTTTCAGGTTTGCTCCAATCACCACTTGGTAATTTTTTTACAACATAAATATCCTTGTTCTCACTCTTTTCTCCGTAGCCTGCAAAATAAAGCTGGTCGTTGCTTTTTGGCAGATATATAATTGATTTATCTTTTTTCTTTTTATCGGCTGCACTTCTAAACTCATCTGGTTTTACCAAAAGCTTACCGCCAATGCTTTTTAAGTCGTAACTTCTAAAATAATCGCCTTCACTTAATTGTTTTTTATCAAGCACAACCAACTCTTCTAAATTTGATAGTAAGCGTTTACCATTTTTGCAGGCTTGTATTTCTCTATCTACCTGCAATTTCTTAATCATTGATGCCGATGCAATATTTTTATATTGCGCGTAATAATTCATGGCTTCATCAAACTGATAATTGAAATGATAAGCTTTTCCTAAATAAAACAGTGCTTCCTTTTCATCGTCTTTAGCCGTTCTTGCCGCCGTTTTTAAAAACGGAATTGCCTTCTTTTTATCAGCCTCGGTAAACAACATACACACCCCTAACCTGAAATTATAAATAGGGTCTTTAGGATAATTAGAAACTAATTGTGAATATAATTTAAAACCATTGGTATACTCTTCATCATCAAAATATTTGGCGGCTTGCTTTTTTAGTTCATCTTCGTTTTTAAACTGACTATACCCCGCTGCACCTAAAAACAGAAAAAATAACAATAATATAACAGGTTTACTGTTATGCATAAAAAGGGCTGTATGGCTTTTTTGCCTATCCAAAATCACGGGTCTTATACCTTAGATGCGAATTACGCATAATTTCCACAAAGTTTTCTTTATTGACGGGCAACTTTTAAGCCATCCTTTGTTAATTGTATTATATAGATTTTGGTACAAGTTTTTAGGTTTTTACTGAATTTTACATGCCTAATTTCTTTTGAAAAAATACGCGGTCATATTTTTTGTGTTGCTTACCGGTATGGGTAAAGCTCAGTTTTTAGATAGTTTACACAATTCTTTTGCTGGGAAAAAAAGCTTCGATTTTGGCTATGACTCACGAAACGCATTTATAGACCATAGCCTTGTTAACGTACAAAGCCTTAAAATTGGGGTCGATTTTGGTAAAATATCTATTGGGGGTGGTTTATCGTGGCTTACTACCAATATTTCAGACAAAAAAGTCGTTCACAACAAAGAGCTGAATAAAGATACTACCGTTCAAACACAATTATCTTTTGCCTATTTATGTTATTATGTTGAGTACACCTATTATAAATCTCGCCGCTGGGAGTTTAGTATACCTATGCAAGTTGGAGTTGGAAAAATAGGTTACACGTATAATTATAGAGGCATTAAAACAACAATCGACCAGGGTTATTGTTTTGTGTATGAACCTGAAGTTGATGTTAAATTTAAAGTATTTAGATGGATTGGATTAGAAGCCGATATAGGATACCGGTTTTTAGTCAAAAATGACCCCTTAGTAAAGAAAACCTTTAATTCACCTCTATTTTCTTTTGGAACTTTTATTTTATGGGATGAATTAGCATTATTAGTGTTTAAAAAGAACAAATGGATACAGCACAAATTTGGCCCGAGCGACTGGTAATATAGTGTAAATGAATTATTTTACTAATTTTGCGGGTTTATGAGAAAAGGCAAAGAACTGATATTAGCTACTCGCGAATTTGCAAAAGAAGTGCGGTGGAAAAGCTGGTACTATACACTTACCACCTTGTTTCTTTTAATTGCCTGTAACTCAATAGCTTTTTTACCAATTCCTACCTTAATTAAAATACCATTTAGCATACTTAATGGCTGTATTATGATACGGATGTTTGTTATTTACCACGATCATCAGCATCATACCATTTTACAAAAATCTAAACTGGCCGACTTTATTTTTACGCTTTTTGGCATTTATATTTTAGCCCCAACCAGCATTTGGAAACGCTCACACGATTACCATCATAATCATAACTCAAAAATTTTCAGCTCCAGCGTGGGCTCTTATCCTGTGCTTAGTAAAGATAAGTTTTTAAGTCTGCCAAAATCAGAGCAAAAGGCCTATTTATTTGTACGAAACCCAATTACAATTTCATTTGGGTACATTGTTATGTTTATTTATGGCATGTGCGTGCTATCTTTTATTAATGGAAAAAGCAAACACAAAGATTCTTTAATTGCCCTAATAGTGCATGGCTTAGCCATTATATTAGTGACTGTATTTTTTGGCTGGAAAATTTTATTTTTAGCTATCCTAATTCCGTTTTTAGTATCGAGTGCCATAGGTTCGTACTTGTTTTATGCACAACATAATTTTCCGGATGTAGAATTTAGAGAAAAAGATGGTTGGACGTATGAAGGTGCAGCTTTAGAATCATCGAGCTATACAAAAATGAATTTTTTTATGCGTTGGTCATCTGCCAACATTGGCTACCACCACATACATCATTTAAATGCACGCATTCCATTTTATCGTTTGCCCGAGGTAATGGAAAAAATACCGGAGCTTCAAAACCCTAAAGTAACGTCTTTAAATCCTTCGGATATTGTTAAGTGTTTGCGCCTAAAAGTGTGGGATATACAAGCCCATAAAATGGTTTCGCTTAAAGGCGTTGAGTATTAAAAAACTATTTTCTAACAGATAAGGTTGTATTTGCTTGTGCAGTTGGTGTTATAACTATATCATTTATATTTACATGTGCAGGGCGAGAGGCTACCCAAAATATAGTTTCTGCGATGTCTTCTGCAACTAAGGGTTGTAAACCTTCGTATACTTTTTTAGCTCTTTCTTCATCTCCATGAAAACGAACAATGCTAAATTCAGTTTCTACCATACCGGGATTGATGGAAGATACTTTTATGCCGTGTTGCAACATATCAATTCGCATGGCTTTACTAAGGGCGTCTACTGCAAATTTAGTAGCGCAATACACATTGCCATTAGGGTAAACTTCTTTGCCTGCAAGTGAACCTAAATTAATAATATGTCCTTTTTTGCGGGCAATCATTCCTTCAGAAATTTGACGAGTTATGTATAGAAGTCCTTTTATATTAGTATCTATCATTACATCCCAATCATCTGTACTGCCATCTTGCAAAGTAGATAAGCCGGCTGATAGGCCTGCGTTGTTTAATAGGATGTCTATATTTTTAAATTCAGCAGGTAGAGCAGCTATGTTTGTTTTTACTTCGTTTAAATTTCTAACATCAAAACAAAGTGTGTGCACTTTAATTTTATAGGTACTTGTTAATTCATTGGCGAGGTTTTTTAAACGATCCTCACGGCGACCTGTAATAACTAAATCATATCCGTTTTTTGCAAATATTTCGGCACTTGCTTTACCTATACCTGCTGTTGCTCCTGTAATAAATGCTATCATTGTTTATTTATTAAAATATTCAAAAATTACCTTCTCAGAATAAAATGCTTCTATAATTCCAGGGTTATACATGCCGTTTGCTAATGTTTTTGTTTCAACTAATATATTGTCTTTATTAAAAATATATTCTTCATAGCTGGGATTATTATCATATTCGTCGAAAGTGGTTCTCTTTTCAATAATTAAATCATTTTTATATATGTAAAAAATTTCTTGAGTTTTCATTTCTTTAACTTCTCCATTGTTTTTTATTTCTGTTCCATCGGCATTCATTCTATGGATATTCTCACTATTAAAATTAGTATAAAACTCTGTTTTGGATAATTTGCCCTCTTTACTATAAAAAAATAATTCTTTATACCCACTTTTAGGATAATTATGATCTTTTGTTTCTATTATTTGATGTTTTTTATTATACAAAGTATCTATATTTATCTTATAATTTTTGTACAAATTGTAATGTGGGTCTATAGAATAACCACTGGTTGAGTCGTAAGAATAAATAAAAATATAATCACCATTAGAGTTGCTCAATGAATCGGTATGTTTTTCTTCAACAATTCTATTTAAAGAATCATATTTATAATATGTATATCCACCTTCATAATAATCGCCTTTGTAATAATCACATTTAGTTATGTATCCCAATTTATTATAATGGATAAAGTGATGTGCAGGGCTTGGTTTTTCATATCCTCCTTTATTATTTACGGAATAAGAAATTATTTTGCTGGATTTAATGTTGTTTTTTTTATAAAAAATCGAATTGAAATTAACTCGATCGACCCATTCTGGATCAGGACAATAAAATTTTAATGTATCGTGTTGTGCAGATATTTTCCCTGAAATAACAACTAATATAATTAACAGAACTCTAATCATTTTTGACAAGTTTACTTTTTCTAAATCCATAGCAAAAATAAACTACCAAACCTATGGCTAACCAGGTCGAAAACCATTTCCAGTTAGCAGCTTCCATGCCTGTAAGTAAATAACAACAAGATAGTAAACCTAAAACAGGAATAAGCGAAAGATTTTTGATGAATGAAAAAACAGATAATAGTAAACACAAAATGAAAAAGATTAGCATAGGAATATTTCTTTGTGCATTATCTGCAGTGATATGAAAAACATCCGTTATATAAGTTGGATTAAAATATTGCAGCACACCAAAAGAAACAAGCACTAACAAAGGCATAATCCACTTTGCATTTACATAAGGCAATTTAAATTTACCTTTTGTTTCAACCCCATCATCTGTTCTTTGGGGTAGCATTAAAATGCCGCCGCATACTAATACAAAAGCAAAAAGTGTACCTATACTGGTAAAATCAAGTACAAATTTTTCGTCGGTAAAAAATAAGGGTAAACCTACTACTAACCCTGTAACAATAGTTGCAAAACCAGGTGTTTTATATTTAGGATGTATAGAGGCAAAGCGTTTAGGCAATAAGCCATCACGGCTCATAGTCATCCAAATACGAGGTTGCCCCATTTGAAAAACCAATAACACACTGCTCATTGCCACTACCGCTGCAATGGATACAATAAATAGCATCCACTTAACGCCTTTTATTTTAAATATTTCGGCCAGTGGGTCGCTTACACCAAGTAAGGTATAAGAAGCCATACCGGTTAAAATTAAACACAAAATAATAAATACAACCGTGCAAATAATAAGCGAGTAAATCATACCGCGTGGTAAATCGCGTTGGGGATTTTCACTTTCTTCTGCCAGTGTAGATACGGCGTCAAAACCTATGTAAGCAAAAAACACACCCGATACCGCTCCCATTACGCCACCAAAACCATTGGGCATAAAAGGATGCCAGTTATCTACATTAATATAAAATACCCCTACAATAATTATTAAAACAATAATAGCCAGTTTTATAATAACCATTGCATTGCTGATGTTGCGCGATTCTTTAGTGCCAATGTAAACCAACCAAGTAATAAGTACATTTATAACTACAGCTGGTAAATCAAAAATAATACGCAAGCCATTTACTTGTGGGGCACTCAACCAAGCTGTTAAACCCTCACCTGCTTTATTATCTATAAAGGCACGATGCGCTTCTTTGTAATTAATGGTAAGATATTCTGGCAGGTGTAAACCAACACCATCTAATAAATTAGTGAAATAACCACTCCATGAAAACGCAATGTAAATGTTACCTATAGAGTACTCCATCAACAAAGCCCAACCAATAATCCAGGCAAATAATTCTCCGAAAGAAACATAGGCATACGTATAAGCACTACCTGATATAGGAACACGTGAAGCAAATTCGGCATAACACATAGCCGTAAATCCGCAAGCTACGGCACAAATAATATATAAAAATATAACGGCCGGTCCACCCGAAAAACAAGCATTACCAATAGCGCTAAATGTACCTCCGCCAATAATGGCTGCAATACCAAAAAAAGTAAGGTCTTTTACACGCAGTACTTTATTCATGCTTTGGTGCTCGGCAGAATCGTCACCATGCTTTATAACTTCGGTAGCAGATTTTTTTCTAAAGAGGTCGGTAAACTTCATAATTGAGAGCAAAAATAGAAATTATGGCTTAGCTTTCTTAAAAAAGAATTTTAGTTTTTGCTCATCTATAATAAGAATGCCACACATTAGTAAGAATGGCATTATAGGCACTTTATAACGCACAATGGCACCGGCTACCGGGGTAGTATAACCAATAAGCAGAAGTATAACCAAACAAATAAACAAGCATAAGGCAAATAAATTTCTATTATAACTATGCTTTTTAAACCACACACAAATAATGAGGAAGATTAGCACACAGGCGTTTTCTAATGCGGTAAATTTTTCTAAAAAAGACTTTGCAGAAAAAAAACTGGGTTTACACAAACTATTATAAATTGCAGCGGGCGCCGTTTTTATTAAAGAAAAAATGGTAGGTTCTAACCTCGATATGTTTATAGTGCTTCCGGCAATGGGTAAATCCCACACTAGGTGATAGCTTGCCGTATCGGTACTGTTTTTTGTGTAAAGTGTATCAATAAAATTTTCATTTGTCCAGTACATGTATGTGCTGCCGGGTTTTATTTTAAAGTTATTTTTTGAAAGTGTATCTAAAAACATTTTTTTATCGGGGTCTATCCTAACAAAATATGTATTGTTTTGGATAAACACTCCGCCCTTAGATACATTAATAAAATCGCGCTGCTTGAGCGAGAAAGTTTCCAGTAAATTATTTTCTGAAAAGTAATTTGAAAACAACAACCCTATAAAAAAGGTAACAACATAAAACGCAGAATAAAATAGTAACGGACGAGCAATGTTAAGTTTATTTACGCAATAAAAGCATAGTAGGGCAGGGGCAACGGCTAATAATAAATAGTTTTTGTTAATCAATAACAAAAAAGAAGCCAAAGTAAGACAAACGATATTTAATAGAATATGTTTTTTAAATACAAAAATGTGAAAGAAAGAATAGAATGCGAACCCTAATGCAAAAAGTAAAATGCCTTCTTTTAACACACCCGAACTCCAAAATACAACAGAGGGAACTAAAAATAAAACTGCAAATAATAACTTTTCTTTTTTGATAAAATAAGGTGCAAAAGTTTTGAAAAGAGCTGTTAACCCTGAAAAACAAACAAAGCACATAAATATAGTGTGCACATTAAAATTTTGAAATGAAAACAACATAACAAAGGCATTAAAGCGAATAATGGTGTGATTGTCGTTATACGTTCCAAAATCATAATGCCTGAACCAATGGTTCATTTTATTGTAGTAGGTTTCGTTAAAATAAGTGTTGTCGTTTCCTATGCCACTCATCATTTTTAAGTAATCGATATAATGGTGATTTTGTACAGCTGAAAAAATAACTTTAGAGTCGTCGAAATATTTATAGATGTCGGCGGTTTGGCGGTCGGGGTAGTAGTTTGTATAAATCCAGGTAAGAAAAAAACCTGCTATTATTTTTAATAGAAAGACAGAAATAAATGCCTGGCGTTTAATAGACCTATCTTTAAAAAAAGGCAACAAATAAATGAGGATGCAAAAAATAAAAATGTAAATACAGCCAAGTACCATTAGTTTTGTGGAGTATAAAAGTTATCGTGTTTTATTTCCATAAAATTTTCTGGTTTTACTATGGGTTTAAAGCCATATTGTGTATATAAACCATGTGCATCTCTGGTTGCTAAACAAAAACGGCGCAAACCTTGTAGTTTTGGATGCGCCATAATAAACTCCATTAGCCATTTTGATAAACCTTTGCCACGATGCGCCTCTAAAATAAACACATCAGCTAAATAACCGAAGGTGGTGTAATCAGTTATCACTCTTGCAAAACCAACTTGCTCATTTTTAAAATAAACACCAAAACAAAAAGAGTTTTCAATGCTTTGTTTAACAGTTTCTATTGGAATATGTTTTGCCCAATAACTTTCAACTGATAAATAATGATGTATAACTGCTATTTGCAAGTTACCTTTATCGGTTGAAATACTATAATCAGCGAAAGGTTCAGGCATGTTTATGGATTTGAAACCAGAGCTATATATTTTCCGTTGGCACTTATAGCAAAACGAGTTATTCTTTTTAGACTTGAAGCAGAAAAATCTGCCAATTCTGCCCACACTTTAGTATCTGTACTATAGCGATAAATTTTGCTTGCTTCTGATTTTAGCAACCCCAAGGTAGTGTGCCAAATATAATCTTGATTAGCGCTTACGTTATCAATTGCAAAAGGAGTAGCTTTTTTTGTACGTATATCAAACATGTAAACAGTATTCTGCTTCTCCTCATGTATCACATAAAAAAAAGTAGTTGAACTTACTTTTTTAAAGGAGCGTGTAGGATTGTTGCATAACCAAACATCTTGATTTGTTTTAATGTTTAAGGCGTGTAGCGAGTAAGGTGCAGTTAATTTATAATATAAAATACTATCCTTACCCAACCAGGTGTAGTAACCCACCGAATCAGTTTGCTGGCTAATACAAGATTTGTTGCCTCCTTTTAATAAATCAAATTCCCAAATTCGTTGGGTAGAATCTTCTTCAACCATAACCACCGAAAAATCTTTTTCGTTAGGTAAAATAGAGGCAGAATATTCGCTGGTGTTAGTAATGCTTAAACGAGTTGTTTTTTTGTTTTTAACATTATAGGAACATATATGTGTTTTTTTATCCGATTCAATGTCTGCTGTAAACAAAATTTCCTCGTCGTTTTTTGTAAAGCAGGGCTGATTATTGTAACCCTTATGAGAGCTAATTTTTTCAACCTCCTTTATTTTAACGAGGTTGTTTTTTATTTCTACGTTGGCCAAAAACAACTCTGTTTCTGGTAACTGAGCGAAGGCTTTTATGCCAACAAATAATAAAGTAAATAACAATATTCTCATATATGGCTGTTTTAAGTACTAAATCTAACGAAAATTTTGTAAAACACAAATGCCAATAGAGTGCCTAAAAGTGCGCCACTAAATAAATCGAAGGGGTAATGTACCCCTAAATAGATGCGCGTGTAACAAAAAATAAGAGCCCATATAAATAAACTCGTTTTTAGCCATTTTTTAGGGTAAGATTTTATCAGTAAAAACAGAAAAATAGCAACAGCAAATGCATTTGTTGCGTGCGATGAAACATAGCCATATTGCCCACCACGGTAATCATTAACAATATGAATTTTATCTTTCAACTCAATATTATGGGTCGGTCGGTAACGTTTAACCGAATTTTTAATAAGTACGGATGATCTGTCGGCTGCTACCAGCAACCCAATTATATAAAAAAAAATAATAATTAATTTACGGGTGTATATTTTATGTAACTCAATTCCCCACCAAATAAATAAAGGAATCCAAACCCAAAAATCGG
>JABDDQ010000043.1 GCA_013287545.1 Bacteroidota bacterium
AAGGAATTAAAATGGCTACTGCTAAAGATTTTGAGCAATCGCCTGAAACAGCCGTTAGCGATAAATTGTTTTTAGACCTTGCTAAACGTACTACTGAGTTACCAAAAGATAAAAAATTCTTTAATAAAATTCAGAAAGTATTTGATGATAGAAAAGCCATGATTGCCAATGATAATTATGATTGGGCCATGGGCGAACTATTAGCTTATGCATCTTTAATGAGTGAAGGGCATCATGTACGTTTTAGCGGACAAGATGTTGAACGTGGAACTTTTTCTCATCGCCATGCAGTAGTAAAAGTAGAAGATAGCGAAGAAGAATATGTGCCATTAAACAAACTTGATACTAAAGGGCAGCTTCGTATTTTCAATTCTTTACTTAGTGAGTATGCTGTACTTGGTTTTGAATATGGTTACGCCTTTGCATCACCAAACATACTTACTATTTGGGAAGCACAGTTTGGCGATTTCTTTAATGGTGCTCAAATTATTATAGACCAATATCTTTCTGCGGCCGAATATAAATGGCGCCGTATGAATGGTTTAGTTCTCCTATTACCACATGGTTACGAAGGTCAGGGACCAGAACACTCGTCTGCCCGTATGGAGCGTTTCTTACAAATGGGTGCCGAAAATAATTTGCAAATTATTAATGCAACAACTCCGGCACAACAATTTCACGCTATTCGTCGTCAGTTAAAACGCGATTTCAGAAAACCACTGATTTGCTTTACACCTAAAAAATTATTGCGCTACCCAACTTGCGTTAGTACGCTAAAAGATTTTACAACCGATCGTTTCCACGAAGTATTAGATGATACTGCGGTCGATGCAAAAAATGTAAAACGTGTTGCATTTTGCAGCGGAAAAATTTATTACGATTTAATTGAGCGTCGTGAAAAAGAAGGCGTGAACGATATTGCTTTTGTTCGTATAGAGCAGTTATATCCTTTCCCTGATACACAAATTGATGCGGTTGTAAAAAAATATAACAAAGCAAAAGAGTATTTGTGGATTCAGGAAGAATCAGAAAACGCCGGCGCATGGAGGCACGTAGCGCTTACGCTAAAATCATTAAACTTAGCTTACATTGGTAGAAACGAAATGGCTGCACCTGCAACCGGTTTCTCAAAAAGACATGCGGCAGAGTTTGAAGAAATAATGAACAAAGTATTTTCAAAAGTTTTTAGTAACAAAATAAATTTTTATGGCAATTGTAGAATTAAAAGTACCAAGTCCGGGAGAATCAATTACAGAAGTAACCATTGCACGTTGGTTAAAAAAAACTGGCGATGTAGTTGAAAAAGATGAAGCTTTGGCAGAAATCGATTCTGACAAAGCAACCTTAACGCTTAATGCCGAAGATAGTGGGAAGATTGAGATACTTGCTGCAGAAGGCGATACGGTAAAAATCGGGCAGGTAGTTGTAAAGATTGATAACTCCTTTAAACCCGAAGCTAAAGCTGCGGCTCCTAAAAAAGAAGAAGCTAAGGTTGAAACAAAGAAAGAAGAGAAAAAAGAAGTTGCTGTTGCAGCTCCAGTTGAAAAAGCTGCTGCTACATATGCAAGTGGTACACCAAGTGTTGCCGCATCAAAAATAATGTCGGAAAACGGCGTTAAATCATCTCAAATAAATGGTTCGGGTAAAGATGGTCGTATTACTAAGCAAGATGTTTTAGCGGCACTCTCTAACGGCTTACCAAACGCACAAGAAGTTCTAGCAAACTCCTGGAAAGGTGGCAGAGATAAAGACCGGCAAAAAATATCGGCACTTCGTAAAACAGTTGCTAAACGTTTAGTTGCCGTTAAAAACGAAACTGCCATGCTTACAACTTTTAATGAGGTTGATATGAGTGGCATTTACGCTATACGCGCAAAATATAAAGATAAGTTTAAAGAAGTTTATGGCACCAACATTGGCTTTATGAGCTTCTTTACTAAAGCTGTATGTGAGGCCTTATACCACTACCCCGCAGTTAACGGAATGATTGATGGCGAAGAGTTAGTGTACAACAAATACTGTGATATTGGCATTGCAGTTAGTGCGCCAAAAGGTTTAATGGTGCCTGTATTACGTAATGCAGAGCTAATGAGCCTTGCTCAAATTGAAAGCGGCATTAAAGATTTAGCGATAAAAGCCAGGGATGGTAAATTAACTATTCCGGAAATGGAAGGCGGAACATTTACTATTACAAACGGCGGTGTATTTGGTTCTATGATGAGTACACCCATCATCAATCCTCCGCAAAGTGCCATTTTAGGCATGCACAATGTAGTTGACAGACCAATGGCTGTAAATGGCAAAGTAGAAATTCGCCCAATGATGTATGTGGCTCTTAGTTACGATCACCGTATTATTGATGGTCGCGAAAGCGTTGGTTTTTTAGTGAAAGTAAAAGAAATGTTAGAAAACCCAACACGCATTTTATTTGGCGGAAAAAATCCGGAAGAAGTTTTATTAGGCTTATAACAAATATAAACTGGAAATTAATTTATGAAACCAGTAATATATTTTGAAAAACTTGATGCTCTAAGGTTTTTTGCATTTTTTCTTGTTATTTGGCAGCATGCCTTTTCAGAAATATTTCATAATATCACTGAAGACACGGCCCTTCAAATGACCATTGATACTTTTACCGTAACCGGAGGAATAGGTGTCCAAATTTTCTTTGTTATAAGTGGGTTTCTTATTACTTTTTTATTGATAGGTGAAGATAAAATAAATGGTCGAGTTAATTTATCTTTCTTTTATTTAAGACGAATATTACGAATATGGCCCCTTTATTATTTAATCATGATTTTAGGCATATTCATACTCCCACATGTTGATAGCGCTTTTAATTTTACAGGAGATAAGTTTATGAACTTATTTTTTCTTAATAATATGGCTACAACCGGAACTTCATCTAACGTAAATATAGCATGGAGTGTAGCAATCGAAGAACAGTTTTATTTGTTTTGGCCTCTATTGTTTATTCTGTTTCGCAACAACAAAAAATTACTTTCTTTTTGTTGTGTAGTCTTATTTATTCAAACGTCTATTTATGCCATAGAAACGCCAGGCGATGTGGTATATCCCAGTACATTCGGAAATTTAAAATATTTAATGGCCGGATGTTGGGGCGCTTTTTTTTATTCTAATTATAAAGAGCGTATTTCTGCAAGTTACTTGCTAAAATCAAATAGTTTTTACCTTATTTGTTTCTTAGCAGTATTTTTACTTACATTCAGTAATTTATCAATGTCGTATAATTATCTTGCAAAGTGGTTATTAGCTATATTTTATCTATACTTGGTTATTTATTGTGTAGACAAAAGCACTGGAAAGTCTCACTCAATATTTAGCACATTAGGTAAATATACGTATGGCATGTATTTATATCATCCTTTAATCTTGTTGTCGTCATATATAATTGTTACTAAATTAGGATACGATTATAATAAAGGTGATTTATTAAAACTTATTATTGCAGTAGTGACCCTGTTGGTAAGTATAGGCATATCAATTCTATCTTATGAGTATTTCGAGAAATCCATACTAAAACTTAAAAACAAAATTTCCACCATTCAAACCAGAGTTTAAAATCATGAGAATTTTTTTAACGAGCTTATTGCTTATAATTAGTTTTGTTTCATTTTCGCAAAAAAAATATCTATCAGCTGAGCCCCATTCTATTTACGATTCAACTTTAGCAAGAAAGTTAAAAGCCGATGATTATGGCATGCATAAATATGTGATGTGTTTTTTAAAAACGGGGCCTAACAAAAGTTTATCAGCAGATTCTTCAAAAAAAATACAGGCAGCTCATTTACAAAACATAAAAAAACTTGCTGACGAAGGTAAACTTGTTGTCGCCGGTCCGTTTATGGATGAAACTGAATTAGAAGGTATATTTATTTTTAACGTACCAACTATTGAAGAGGCGCAGGCACTAACAAATACAGATCCTGCCGTAAAAGCAGGTTTACTTATTATGGAATTGCACCCATGGTACTGCTCTGCTGCTTTAATAGAAGTACCAGAAGTCCACAAAAAAATTCAGAAAAAGACTTTTTAATTGCCTAACTTAAAATTATTTTATACATTAGCTTAATGCAAAATTTAAACAATACTTATTATTACTATTATCTAATGCCCAACATTGGAATGGTAGCGTATTGTAAATAACAGAAGAAACTAAAAAACAATATACACAGCCTGTTCCAAAAGAACGGGCTTTTTTTATGCGCCAATTTTTAACCTTAAACCATATAAAATGAAAACAAAAAGACCAACAACACAAGTTTACAGCAATTACACCGCACAAGATTTTTTAGTTTGGAAAACGCTATTTAATCGGCAAATGGAAATTTTAAGCTCAATCGTTTCTACGGAGTATTTAAAGGCTTTAGGGATTGTAAAATTTACTTCCGACAAAATACCCGATTTTGCCGAGGTAAATAAACTGCTAAACCCCATAACAGGCTGGGGTTTGGAGGTGGTTCCAAATATTAGTCCGCAAAAAGAGTTTTTTGAGTTTTTATCTCAAAAAAAATTTACAGCTACTTGCTGGTTACGCAGCATGGAGCAGTTAGATTACTTAGAAGAGCCCGATATGTTTCATGATGTATTTGCACACGTTCCTTTACTAAGTAATGATGCTTATGTAGGCTTTTTTAAAGGCATAAGTGATATTGCCTTAAAGTATATTGATAACCCAAGAGCCATTGAATTATTAGGGAAGATTTACTGGTTTACCATTGAGTTTGGTTTGATTAACGAAAACAATCAATTAAAAATTTACGGCGCAGGCATTATTTCATCAAAAGGAGAAACCAAATGTTGTTTAAGTAACGAGGTTGTTCACCACCTATTTGATGTACAAGCTATTTTTAATACAGATTTTAGAACGGATATACTGCAAGAAAACTATTTTATTATCAATTCGTTTGAGCAGCTATATAATTCATTGCCTGAAATTGAAATCTTATTAGGGAAGAACTTAGAGTTAGTTTCTTAAATTTGGTATGGATATATAATTTTACTACTATGTGGATAGAAGAAAATAATCAATTAAAACGCAACTTTGTGTTTACAGATTTTAAAGCTGCTTTTGCTTTTATGACAAAGGTTGCTACAATTGCAGAAGAAATGAACCATCATCCTCTTTGGACAAACGAGTATAACAAAGTCGAAATTCGTTTGTCTACACACGATGCAGGTAACATTGTAACAGATAAAGACCGTAAACTAGCCGTAGCTATAGATAAGGCATTTGAAAAATAATAGAAACGAATTACTTTATATTAAAGTAATTCGTTTGCCAAGTTAGCTAACTCACTACGCTCTCCTTTTTGAAGGGTAACGTGTGCGTATAGTTTATTATCTTTTATTTTATCAATAATGTATGATAAGCCATTACTTTGTGCATCTAAGTATGGTGTATCAATTTGATAAATGTCTCCGGTAAAAATTATTTTAGTGTTTTCTCCGGCACGTGTAATAATGGTTTTCACTTCATGTGGCGTTAAATTTTGTGCTTCATCTACAATAAAAAACACATTACTTAAACTGCGCCCACGTATGTAGGCAAGCGGACAAACAATAATTTTTTCTTTCTCCACCATCTCCTCAATTTGTTTGTACTCTTTTTCCTTTTCGCCAAACAAACTTTTAATAAATTTCAAATTATCCCATAATGGCTCCATATACGGGTTTAATTTTGATTTTATATCTCCGGGAAGATACCCAATATCTTTATTGCTTAAAGGCACAATAGGGCGGGCAATGTATATTTGATGAAAGTTTCGGCGTTGCTCTAAAGCACCTGCAATAGATAATAATGTTTTACCTGTACCTGCAACCCCCTGTATAGATACTAATTTAATATTAGGATTTAGAATAGCATCAATAGCAAAAGCCTGTTCAGCATTTTTAGGAACTACATTAAATGCTACTGTTTTATTTACACGACGTAACACTTTAGTCTCTTGCTCATAAGCCGCCAGCACAGATTTTTGTCCGTTTTTCAGAACAAAAAAATGGTTAGCCATTGGCGAGTCTCTTTTAAGCGTACCGGAAACATCCACTTCGTTTTTTTGATATAGTGTATCAATGGCGGTAATAGGAACTTTCTCAACAGTTGTTATACCTGTATAAAGCTCGTCAACATGTTTTATTTTTCCTGTTTCATAGTCTTCAGCCGTTAAATTTAACGCCTTAGCCTTAAGCCTAAGGTTAATGTCTTTTGAGATTAATACAACTTTTTTATCAAGATTTTCCTCTGCTACTTTTAAGGCACAGTTAAGTATTTTATGGTCGGCCTTACGTTCGCCAAAAACATACTCAGCGTCGGTGTTTTTCGCTTTTTGTGCAAACTCTATTTTAAAGTTGCCGTGTGTTTTTCCATTTATCGGAGTCCATGTTTGTAAAGAATGGTTCCCCGAAAGTTTATCTAAATATCTTGAAAATTCGCGTGCCGCAAAGTTTTTAGTATCGTTGCCTTTTTTAAACTGATCTAATTCTTCTAAAACAGTAATTGGTATAACCACATCATGTTCTTTAAAATGCTTTATAGCTGTGTGGTCGTATATAATTACCGAAGTATCTAAAACAAAGATTTTCTTTACTTTAACTTGTTTGCTACTTGTACTTGCTTTCTTAGCCATACCTTATTTTTTCTTAAAGCTATTTTTAATATGCCAATATGCCAAATAAACCTTTTAATATTTTCAACAAGGTTTTGTTTAAATAGGTTTTAAACAGTTTCCAGGTACTTTACAACTTGTTGCAGGTAAAAATCTAAGCCTTGTTGTGGAGTAGTGGCAATTAAAACATCATGTATAGGCTCATTTTCAGGTAAATGTATGCCAACCTTGCACTTTGCTTTTGAGGAGGCCGCAATAAACTGCAAGGGTAATTTATTATTGAAATTAATATCTATAAGTAAATCTTTTTCATCCTCCATAAATGTTTTTATGTACGGGCTTTGCGGTTGATAAAAACTCTTTAGCTCTTTTTTATTAAACAAATCAATGTCTGTTTTTATGTATGAATAATTAGGTGTTATTTTTTCATCTACATAACCAATGGCGTGTACATTTTTAGTGTACTCTTTTAATCGCTCAATAAGCTTCTTTACCGTTTCAAAAGTATTACTATCAGTAGCATCAAATAATATACCTATTGTTTTTGCATCGTTTAGCTTAACAAACTGTTTGTTACGTGGCAAAGCACATAGTTTTTTAATTTGATAGGCGGCAATATATTTTATCAGGAAATTCATTTATGCAATCATCGTTAAAAAGTCATCTTCAGTAATTATAGTAACACCAAGTTTTTCGGCTTTCTTTAGTTTTTCAGGACCCATATTATCACCTGCTAATAAGTAGTTTGTTTTTCCTGAAATAGAGCCTGTGTTTTTTCCTCCGTTTTTTTCAATTAAATCTTTCAACTCATCTCTGCTGTGTTTTTGAAACACACCTGATATCACGAATGTTTTTCCACCCAGCTTATCGGTAGTGCTTTGCAGTTGTTCCTCACTTAATTCAAATTGCAAACCAAATCTTTTTAATCGTTCCACCATCAATCTGTTTTCACTATTAGAAAAATAAGCCGCTACGCTTTTTGCAATCACCCCTCCTACTTCATCAATGTTTACTAACTCTTCTTCGGTAGCGTTTATTAAAGCGTCTATATTTCTAACTTTTCGTGCAACTTTCTTTGCGGTAGTTTCTCCAACATGCCTAATTCCAATTCCATACAGCACTCTTTCAAACGGAATTTGTTTTGATGCTTCAATGCCTTCCAGTAAATTATTTACCGATTTCTCCGCCATTCTTTCTAAAGGAAGCAACTGTTCTTTTTTCAATTCATAAATATCAGCTATGTTATGAATGAGCTTTTCGTTATATAATTGTTCAATCGTCTCTCCACCTAAACTATCAATGTTCATAGCCTTACGACTAACAAAATGTTCTATTTTCCCTTTTATTTGCGGAGCACATCCATTTTCGTTTACACAATAATGGTTCGCTTCTTCTTCTCTTCGTTCGAGCAGAGATCCACACTCAGGACAATGGGTAATATATTTTACAATCTCGGCATCAGGTTTTCTTTTTGATAAATCAACTCCAACAATCTTCGGAATAATTTCTCCGCCTTTTTCTACAAAAACATGATCTCCAATACGGACATCTAACTTTGCTATGATATCTGCATTGTGCAAAGAAGCACGTTTTACAGTTGTTCCGGCAAGTAGCACAGGCTTTAAATTAGCAACCGGAGTGATAGAGCCTGTACGGCCAACCTGATACGTAATTTCTTCTAACACAGTTGAAACCTGCTCTGCCTTAAATTTATAAGCGATTGCCCAACGTGGCGATTTGGCTGTGAAACCAAGTTGCTGCTGTTGTATGTAACTATTTACTTTTATTACAATTCCATCAATGTCGAAAGGTAAATCATTTCTTTTTTTATCCCACTCATCAATAAAATTAAATACCTCATCAATGTTAGCACAAAGCTTTGTGTAGGGAGAAATTTTAAAGCCCCAGGCTTTTGCTTTCTCTAAATTTTCGTAATGCGTTTTTGCCGGAAGGTTATCTCCCATCATATAATATAAAAAGCAATCGAGCTTACGCTTGGCAACCACGCTTGAGTCTTGCATTTTCATAGTGCCCGATGCCGCATTTCGTGGGTTTGCTAAAGGAGCATCACCAATTTCTTCACGTTCTTTATTTATATCATTAAATACATTTAGTGGTAAAAAAATCTCACCGCGTATTTCAAAAAAATCAATGTAATCGCCTTTTAATGTAAGCGGAATACTACGAATTGTTTTCACATTGGTTGTTACATCATCACCCTGCACACCGTCTCCACGAGTTACGGCTTGCGTAAGTTTTCCGTGCTCATAAGTTAAACTGATAGACAAGCCATCAAATTTTAATTCGCACACATACTCTATATCACTACCAAATAAATCAGTTGATGTAATGCCCAGCCCTTTTTTTACACGCTCATCAAAATCTTTTAAATCATCTTTGCTATAACTATTGGCAAGCGATAGCATAGCATATTTGTGTTTAACCGTTTTAAACTCTTTGGTAATTTGTCCGCCCACACGTTGCGAAGGTGAGTTAGAAAATAAAAATTCAGGATGCTGTTTCTCCAATTTAATTAATTCCTCCAGCAACATATCAAAATCATAATCTTTTATGGTGGGGTTATCCAACACATAATAATTATAATTATGCTGTTCAATTTCTTTCGAAAGATGCTCTATACGTTCTTTAGCTTGTTCCGCAGTCATTGCAAATGTTTGTTCTTTTTATCTACCAAAGTTAATTTAATATCATTAAAAAATTTCTTTCAATATTCTCCATTCGGCAGGATAGTAATTGTTTATTCGGTTGCCTAAGTTTTTAAACCAACCCAAATTAAAATCTTTATATGTAAGCAAAGCAAAACCCTTGGTTGCGTCAGGCAATAAAAAAGGTTGTTTACGTAGATATTGCAATGCTACTGAAGCATCTATATCTACTTTTGTTACGCCGTTGTTTATTCTATTTTGGTAAGCAAGATAAGGGTGCGGGATAAAATCTTTGCCCTTTAATTGCCCAATGTGCAAAGGCAGTTTTTTAATTTTTAATGCCGAGGTTATTTTGTTTACAGCATATGTACTTCCTTTATGAAAACCACATATATCGTCATAAAACTTAACAAAATCAAGATTATAGGCGTTGATAAATTTTTTCACGGCCGCATCTTCATCGGCAGAAATTTTAGTAAACAATTTATGTTGGTTGCGGTTTACAGTATTTTCCTCAGCAGTTATTTTTTTAAAACAAGCTAAGAAAAACCCTTCGCCTTGTGTAAGGTGTGGGAAAAACCGGTAACCAAAAGTCTTATGTTTTTCTGACTGGGTTTCTGTAATTCCCCATTCAGGTGAGGTTTTTAGTTTGATTGGTTCTAACGAAAACTTTTCGCATAAATAATCGCACATGTTTTCATTCTCTTCAACTGAATATGAGCAGGTGCTATAAATTAAAATGCCATCTTGTTTTAATGCCGGAAGTAAATCGGTTAAAATTCGTTGCTGACGAAGGCTACAATGGTTTACATTTTCTTCGCTCCAATGTTCAATAGCATCATCTTGTTTTCTGAATAAGCCCGAACCACTACAAGGAGCATCAACCACCATAACATCAAAAAAATTCGGCAAGCGCGAAAAATCTTGCGGGTCGTTATTGGTTATCATGCTGTTTATGGAGCCCCACTTAGCCATATTATGCGTTAGTACAGGCACACGTGTACTTATAACCTCGTTACTAACCAATAAACTTTCTTCATTTAATAACGATGCAAGCAGCGTACTTTTGCCACCCGGTGCCGCACAGGCATCCAATACAATTAATGGTTTTGACGCATCAACGGTTTGCGTAAAAGCTTGTTCTACAAACATTGATGAGGCCTCTTGCACATAATAACACCCTGCATGAAACAATGGGTCGTTTGTAAAAATAGGTCTTTCAGGTAAATAATATGCATTGCTTGTCCAAGGCACTTGTTTATCAAAACCAAAACCGCAAGCAGGCTTTAAAGGATTTAATCTGACTGAAACAGGAACAATTTGTGTATGAGATAATTCAAAAGCAGAAACATCTACACTAAAATTTTCTTTAAGCTGATTTATAATTTGGGTAGGGATTTTCATTTACTCTTCCAAATTAAATAATCGGTTGGAAAATTAAACTCTTTTACGTCCACGTCTTCTTTAAAAACACCATATACCGCGCTACCACTACCACTCATAGATGCGTACAAAGCTCCCTTAGTATAAAAAGCATTTTTTACGTTTTGCAATTCAGGGTGTTGTAAGAAAATAGTTTTTTCAAAATCGTTCACCAAGTCCTCTTTCCAGTTTTCGATTTCACTTGTAATTATCGATTGAATGTTTTTTTGTGGCTTAGCCGGCACAACTCCTTTATAAGCTAAAGCCGTGTTACTGTGCACTGCAGGATAGACAACTACGATACAATACTGACTTAAATCAACCTCAACTTTAGAAAAAACATCTCCCTTTTCGCTCGCGTAAACGGGTTTATTTTTCATAAAAAAAGCACAGTCGCTACCGAGTTGTTTGGCTAAACTTAGTTGTTCAATAGCCGACAGGTTTAATGAAAATTTATCATTTAGTAGTTTAATAAAAAAAGCTGCGTCGCTGGAGCCTCCTCCCAATCCGGCACCCATAGGGATAACTTTATGCAGATGCGCTTTTACAGGAGGTAAATTATAGGCAGTATCTACTAACTTATACGCCTTTGTAATTAAGTTATCCTGTGTGTTTCCTTCTACTACAATGCCAGAAAGAGACAGATTTATTTTTTCATCGCCTTTTTTAAATTCTTTGTTTTCAATTACTTCAAGCGCATCACACCATTGTATAGGATAAAAAATCGTTTCAATATTGTGAAACCCATCTGAACGTTTTTCTACAATATTCAAACCAAGGTTTATCTTTGCATTTGGAAAACAAATCATTGCTAAAATTTACATGTCGAAAATCGGTATAGATATTGAGAAAGCCAAACAAATCTTACAACAAGGGGGTTTAGTAGCTATTCCTACCGAAACAGTTTATGGTTTGGCGGCAAACGGTTTAGATAAAAATGCGGTTCTTAAAATTTTTGAAGCCAAAAACCGACCTCATTTCGACCCACTTATTATTCATACAAATTCTATTGATAAAATTAAACAGTGGGTTACTGATTTTCCACAATGGGCAAAACAATTAGCTGATGTTTTTTGGCCGGGACCGCTTACACTCCTGCTTCCTAAAAAAAATATAGTTCCAGATTTAGTTACTTCAGGTTTGCCACAAGTGGCTGTTCGCATTCCTAATCATAAACTTACTTTACAGTTGCTTGAAAGCCTTGATTTTCCATTAGCAGCCCCAAGCGCCAATCCTTTTGGCTACATTAGTCCAACTACCGCTGCACACGTTACTGCACAATTACAAAACAAAGTAGATTATATTTTAGATGGCGGTACTTGCGATGTGGGCATAGAATCCACCATTGTGGGGTTTGAGAATAATAGCGTTACTGTTTATCGTTTAGGCGGTTTAGCCATTGAAGATATCGAACAAGTTGTTGGCAAGGTTAATGTGCAGTTAAATCAATCTTCAAACCCTACTGCACCCGGCATGTTAAAAAGCCATTATGCTCCAACAAAGCCTTTATTTATTGGCAATGTAGTTGATTTCATAAAAAATAATTCATTAAAAAAAATTGGCATTATTTCTTTTTGTAAAGATTACAACGCAGAAAAAAGCTATTCAAAAATATTATCTCCTACCAAAGATTTAAAAGAAGCTGCACATAATTTGTTTGCCGCTATTAGAGAATTAGATGCAAGTGATGTTGACCTAATTGTTGCGGAAAAATTTCCGGATACTTTTTTAGGAAGAGCCATAAACGACAGGTTGCAAAGAGCTTCAGCCAAATAAAAAAGGGAGCAATGCTCCCTTTACAAATTATTTCGATAAAATTAATCGTTTAAAACTCATCTTCGTTAAAGAAGAAGTCGTCTTTTGAAGGGTAATCTGGCCAAATTTCTTCGATAGTCTCATACGACTCCCCTTCGTCTTCAATTTCTTGAAGGTTTTCGATAACTTCCATAGGCGCACCCGAGCGCATGGCAAAGTCAATCAATTCGTCTTTTGTAGCTGGCCAGGGCGCATCTTCAAGCCACGATGCTAATTCAAGTGTCCAATACATAATCTATAATTTTACTAAATAAATACTCTGCGTTAATACAAAATTAAAGGGAAAAACTTAGTTCACTCTAATTTGGTGCAAAGCAATAAAAAAAATCATGTTTTCAAAAATTATTTGAAAATTTTAAAACATTATAAATCAATTGATTAACGTAAATTGAGGGTTTTATTTTTAGAAATGCGAAAGGGTTTTATGAACGTTCCACCCAATCTCCACCTTCTTTAATAAGACTTATCAATTCCTGCACTGCGTTTTCAGAGGCTACATTCTTCTTAATCACCTCTTTACCTTTGTATAGAGATATTTTGCCCACACCCGTGCCCACATAGCCATAATCGGCATCTGCCATCTCACCGGGACCATTAACAATGCAGCCCATAATGCCAATTTTTATGCCTTTTAAATGGTCGGTAACGGTACGTATTTTTGAGGTTGTTTCTTGTAAATCAAACAATGTTCGACCACAACTCGGGCAAGAAATATATTCAGTTTTAGAAATGCGTGTGCGTGCTGCCTGCAAAATACCAAAAGCGGTTGAGTTACAAACCTGTGGCGATGTGCAGTTTTGTTGTTTAATCCAAACGCCATCGCCCATTCCATCAATTAGCAACGCACCTATATCGGTTGAAGAAAAAAGCTGAAAATCTTGTTCAGATATATCTTTAAAATTCCGTTTTATAATAACAGGAATATCGCATTTTTTTTCTTGTAGATACACTATCATGCTTCGCAGTTCGGGCATAGCAAGTTCTTTAAAACTATCTAAAACTAAAACTACATTTTTATTTAAAAGATTAAACTCTGCATCAGATACTTTCAATAAAGCATCTTTATCAAAAGACACAAAATTTAATGTATTCGATTTTTTTTCGGCTTTAAAAAATTCATCCGCACAAAATAACGGGTAGCATTGTTTTTGGCTTGCATTATTCATCCATGTGTCCGAATTGTAAATAATGCCAAGTGTTCCGGGTAATTCAAAATCAACTACGTTGTTGCCTGCAAATACAAAATCAGCCGCCTGTTCGGTTAAATTCCATTTATCTAAGGGTACCGAGTAATTATAGCCACAGGCAAATAAACTTGCCGCGGTAATTTTTTCTTTGGTACTAAAATCAGCTATAACGCGCGGAACATTTTTTCCTCCAATATTTAAAACTGTATTTGTATGTCTGCGTTCATGCTCATAAGGGTTATAAGGCAAATTGCAATCTTGAGGCGTAACAGTTGAACTTCTGATTTTTTGGTACCTATCTGCCAACGATTTTGCAACCGGAATTTCAAATTCAGGTTCTTCGGTAAGCGATACTCGGATAGTATCTCCCAAGCCATCTTCTAATAAAGTACCTATGCCTACGGCAGATTTTATACGTCCGTCTTCGCCATCACCCGCCTCAGTAACCCCTAAATGCAATGGATAGTTACGGTTTGTTTCAATCATTTTTTGTACTAATAACCGGTAGGCCTCAACCATTACCTGTGTGTTACTGGCTTTCATGCTTAAAACAATATCGTAGTAATTATTGTCTTCGCAAATACGTAAAAACTCCAAAGCGCTTTCTACCATGCCAAGTGGCGTATCACCATAGCGCGATAAAATACGGTCGCTTAACGAACCATGATTTGTACCAATGCGCATGGCAGTACCATACTCTTTACAAATATTTACAAGCGGTGTAAAGCGTTTGCGAATGCGGTCTAGTTCCGCTTCATAAGCATTATCAGTATAATCAATTTCTTCAAACTTTTTCTTGTCGGCATAGTTGCCCGGGTTCACTCTTACTTTTTCAATAACACGGGCAGCAAACTCGGCAGCATTAGGTGTAAAATGTATATCGGCACAAATGGGTGTATGGTAACCTTTTGCAACCAGTTGTTTTTTTATTTCTTCTAAGTTTTTAGCTTCATTTATGCTTGGCGCCGTAATGCGCACTAATTCGCAACCGGCTTCAATCATACGGATGCTTTGTGCCACGGTAGCTGCTGTATCCATCGTATCAGTAGTTGTCATTGATTGTAAACGTATAGGGTTATTACCACCAATGCCCAATGTTCCTATTTTTACCTCGCGGGTTAAAAAACGACTATACTCGGTAAGACTATTGCAATAAGGTTTTACAAGCATGTTGCAAAGGTAGCAAAAGTGTTTTTAATCGGCAGATTTTACCACCACCGAATCGGTATAAAAAAGAAAGTAATTCTCCTTTTCAACACGCACATCTGTTACATTTTTAAACGGAAGTTCTTTTTGTGTTAAATCTTTTATGTTGTACGATTTTAATACGCCATCTTTAAAATAAAACATGTTATTATCTTTTACCTGAAAACGCTGAAGATTTTTAATAGGAATGGTTTTATAATAGGTACCATATATATCAAAAGCATACACTCCATCAGTTGGGTTATTTAAGTATAAATAACCATTATGTTCGAGCATAAAATTTGGCTTAAAATCTGCGCCCAATAAGCGGTTTAAATTACCTGTGTTTACAACCGGTTTAAAGGTTTCATCTAAACGCACAAGTTCCATGTTTTCTCTGTTAAAAAACCAAATTCCGTTATTAAACGAGGTGCAAATTACATCGCTTTGTTCTAAACTATAATCAAGCAAATTCATGGGGTCACCATTCTGACTCAATAAATCATCTATAATAAGTATGGTGGCAAAATCTTTGTAAAACACCAGTATTCTAAGCGGGTTAGTAGCATCTAACGACGTTATTTTACCCGTTGTTTTATTACTGAATATTTTAAGTAAATCGCCCGTTTGGCTATACTTTTTTACTTCCTCGCCTTTAATAAGATAGGTGTTGCCTAAATTATCGGTTGTAAAAAAATCAGCATTTGATTTTATAGTAAAAAGAACCTTCAACTCATCATCTGCCGAAAATGAAAACGTAATAAAAACGAAAAGTAAAAACGCTGCTACTTTATATAACTTACTCATTGGTTAACTTGTAAGCAATAATAAGCAATTTCTATTAATTAACGTATAACCAATTTACCTGTTTGTATAGCTGATATGGTTTGCGAGTTAATTTGATAAAAATACATGCCGCTTGCGTATTTTGATACATCAAAATTTTCAGCGGTGTTACATTTTTTAGTCAAAATTAATTTACCCGTAACATCGTATAAAGTAAAAGTAAAATCACCTTCGCTTTTTACCATAATTAAGTTGTCAGCAGGGTTTGGGTATACGCTTGTTTCTGCTTCTATTTTACTATAACTGCTAATGCCCGTAATTGTTCCATCATGCGTTGGCCCGACTACTTGGTTTATAACCCAATTTGCCGAGTCAACAATAATGCCTGTTACCGTACCTGCAACACTAAAATTATACCATGCCGTATCGGTTTGGTGCATTACACGTATAGTGGTGTCACCAATGCTGCGTTGTAATGTATATTGTATGGGCGTAATAAATAAAGGTGTAACGCTTGCATCACTAACGGTTTGTATACTACGCATTATAAAATTATTGCCTACCTGATTCCACCGTACATTAAAGGTTGGGTACCCTTCGCCATAAAACCACTGAGTAAAAAACTGTCCTAAATTTAACCCGGTTGTATTTTGCACCGATGTTTCAAAATCAGCAACAGTAGCTGTTGAGTATGCAAACTGTTGCAGGTAGTTTCTGTAGGCACGAAAAAACATACTGTCGTTATTTATAACAAAACGTAATGTGTGTAACACTGCCGAACCTTTATCATAACTTAAACGAGAGTCGAAAATTCGGTTTTCATTCGTAGTATCCGGGTTATAAACACTACCATTATATATGCTCATAATGTTATTGTGTGCCGCTAACATATATGGCGCAGCTTGGTTAGGCTCTAAATGCTCGTAAGCTAAATATTGGGTGTAGGTAGCAAAACCTTCATTCATGGCAATATCGTGCCAGGTGCCACAAGTAACTTTATCGCCAAACCATTGGTGCCCTAATTCATGTGCTACGGTAGTAAAATCAAACCCTCCAATAGTAGTCATTGTTTGATGTTCCATTCCTCCGCCAAGTACGGTTTCGCAGTGTCCGTATTTTTGATCAGCCCATGGGTATAAACCATACAACTGACTAAACAATTCTACCAGGTTTTTAGTTGAATCTAATATGCCTTTAACATAAGGAAGTGTTGCCGGATTATTATAAACGTAGTTTTGAATTAAAATAGAGTCTGAGTAGCCTTGTGGATGTGCATAAATGCTATAATCTATATATTGCGCCAAGGCAACTGATATTAAATAATAATCTATAGGGTGGTTGTTTTTCCATTCAAAACGCTTTTGGTTTCCTACAACAACTACATTAGTAAGTAGTCCATTTGAGCCAACCTTATTAGTGGAATCGGTTGTAACAAAAACCCAGGTAGAATCTATTTTATCGTGTAATTGCTGTTTACTTGGAAACCACTCGTATGCGTGGTAACACTCACTAAGTGTATAGGCTGATTTATTATTCCAAGTTGGCGATGTGCCGTTGTTGTATCCGTCACCGGCTTGCGGGCCATTTATAGTGGGTGCTGTACCGTGGTAGTAAACTGTTGCATCAATCAATGAGCCTTGTGTAAGTGCCGTTGTAAAAGGTACACGTGCCTCATCTCCATTACGACTAACAGCGGTGTTAACTCCATTTAACAAAACAGAATCGATGGTGTATGTATTATAAAGTTCAAACGCGAAACTATCTAACGACGCTGATGTTACAGTAGCCAACGATCTAACATTGCCGCTAACATCTTTATTATTTATACTTAAGTTTAAATTAAGGTGGTAAAATTTCAAATCATATTGATCTTCCAAGCTTACTAAAAACGGCGAGGCCAACATAGAGGTTGTTCTGTTAGCATTGTTAGCGTGGCTTTTTATTTTAGTTTCGGCACAAGCGTACTTATGTTGAGCTTGCATCGAAGCAGATATTATTGATAGAGCAACTATTATTTTTTTCATGATTGTTGTTTGTTGTTCGACAATGTAGTTTCCCATTACAGCTTTCTACTGTTAAAAGTTACCGATGGCAATATAGTTGGATAAACGGGGTAGCACAAAATTTTGTACCTTTGAAAAAGCATTATTCGCCTACAAAATATGACTACTAATCGAGTATGGGTTTATTTAAGCAACAAGCCTTTTGATGAACAAACTGAAAACAGTTTGAAAACCGACGTGCAAAATTTTCTGTTAGGTTGGAATGCACACGGAAAAGCTTTAACAGCCAGTTCAGAAATTTTGCACCATCACTTCATTATCATAAAAGCAGATGAAGAACAATACAGTGCCAGTGGTTGTAGCATTGACAAGCAATTTCAGTTTATAAAAGAAACCGAAAAAAAACACAACTTTAGTCTATTAGATAGATTAGTAATTGCTTACAAAAAAGAAAATTCGGTTTTTGTAACGCATTCATCTAAAATACCGCAGCTTTTAAAAGATGGGGTTGTAAATGAGAATACAATTATTTTTAACACAACCCTATCAAACGAAAGTGAATTTAAAACAATGTTTGAAATTCCTTTAAAAGAAAGCTGGTTAAATAAATTTTTAGTAGTCGCTAAATAATTAAGCTGTTACTGCAATTTCTTTAGCATTAGCCATAGCAATGGTTTGTGCCAGTTTTTTCGCTGCATCCATAAATATAATAGCTTGCAGCGTATCGTTTTGTAACGCTGCCGGACTACCTGCATCTCCCGATTCGCAAATGCTTTGTATAATGGGTACTTGTGCTAATAACGGAACGTTAAACTCTTCTGATAATTGTTGCGCACCGCCTTTACCAAAAATATAATATTTGTTGTTGGGTAATTCTGCCGGAGTAAACCAAGCCATGTTTTCTACAATGCCCAGTAACGGAATATTTATGTTTTCGTTTTTAAACATAGCAGCACCTTTTCTTGCATCACTTAATGCCACTTGTTGTGGTGTAGTAACAATAACAGCACCTGTAATAGGAACAGAAGCTGCTAAACTCATAGGTATATCACCTGTACCAGGAGGTAAATCAATAAACAAATAATCTAAATCGCCCCAATGAGCATCAAAACATAATTGGTTAAGTGCTTTGGTAGCCATAGGTCCGCGCCATATAATAGCCTGCGATGGGTCGGCAAAAAAACCGATAGATAATATTTTTACACCATAACTTTCAACCGGAAGCATTTTGTTTTTTCCATCAATTTGTGTCATGGCCGGTTTTTCGTTCAGTACATCAAACATAATGGGCATAGATGGGCCATATATATCAGCATCAATTAAACCAACTTTTGCACCTTGCTTAGCAAGCGATACAGCTAAGTTGCTTGCCACGGTAGATTTACCCACCCCACCTTTACCTGATGCAATAGCAATAATATTTTTTACCCCCGCAAGGCTATCTTTATTTTGTTTTGCTTGGGTAACGTTCGATGTCATGGTAACATCAACCAGCGCTTCCTTATCAACATAATGTTTAATGGCGTTTACACAGGCATTATGTATCATATCTTTCATTGGGCAAGCCGGTGTTGTAAGCACAACCGTAAACGATACGTTTTTCCCTTCAACCTTCACATCCTTAATCATGTTAAGAGTTACCAAATCCTTTTTCAAATCTGGGTCGTCAACATATTTTAGGGCTTCTATAACTTGTTCTGTTGTAATCATGGTTTTAAAATAATGGGCAAATTTACAGCTAAACAAGGCCAATTAAAAATGATTTGGCTTATTTCTTTATTTATATTTGCGTTTACTATGCAGTTTTTTACCCGAATTTTGATTTTTTGTGCAGCAGTAGCTTTTCTGTCCTCATGTGTAGGAGAGTTTAAAGAGATTTCTATTAACAGCATAAACAATTTTAAGATTACCAAAATAGACTTAAAAAGCGTAGAAGGCGAAATAAGCGTTAG
>JABDDQ010000044.1 GCA_013287545.1 Bacteroidota bacterium
CTCTATCATATAACAAGGCATAGTTTTGTCCGTCGGTTTCTCCCTTATTATACAACTCTTTTATAATAGGTAAATATTTGTTCATTGTTATACTATCAGAATGTTGAATTACTAAAAAACATTTTGAAGAGAAAACATCTCCGACAATACGATTGCTTAGAACATTTATACCATCAGCCAAGTGTTTCTCAATTATTACAAGATTTACCTTATTTAATGAATCTTTTACTGCCCATATTTTATTTACTTGTTTTGATGAATTCCCATATTTACTTTCCGTACAATTCAATTGGGAATATAACGCTTGGTCTTGTATAGCAATTTTAGATAAATTGTAGAGTAATGAATCATTCATTGTTTTATACTTGGCAGGTTTATTTTGCATCATAAATACAAACCAAGACTTTTTACTACTTAAATTATAGAAATCGGGGTCGGTTATATAACTACCATATCCTGATGTATCAATGTTAATACTTGTTTTAAGGTTTTCATATGCTTTATCTTCATTATTGCTTAAAGAGTATGCGCAAGCTAAATTGTAATAATCAAGTTGTTTTTCTAGGGTGCTAGTATAGTTAAATATTTTTAGTTTGTTTTGGTAACAAAGTATGGCTTTCTTATAGTCACAGTTCTTATTTAAGAAAAAAAAGGCACTATCGGTTATTTGAGAGGAAAGAGAATAATTTACTTCAACTGGGTTACTAATTTTAAACTCAACCCTTCTGTTTAAAAGCCTATTTTCTTCTGTATCGTTTGATTTTATTGGCGAACTACTACCTGCTCCTTTAAATGTAACTCTGTCTTTTGCTATACCTGTATTAATTAAAAAATCAGCTACCGATTTGGCTCTTGAGTTACTTAATACAAAGTTATCCTTTTCATTCCCAATATTATCAGTATAACCAATAATCTCAATTTTAAAGTTAGGAGATGATTTTAAATAATTGGCTAATTTATTAAGTTCGTTACTTGAATTTGGTACTAATTGTGCTTTATTGTTTTCAAAATTGATGTTTTTTAAAACCATGGGTTTATTTAAAGCACTGGCATAATTATCTATTGCATTTTTGACGACTTTAAGTTCATTACACAGGCACTCCTTACTATCTTTTATTTGTGTTAAACTCACGTCATCAATGTAAAAGTACATTCCTGTAAATGTTCCTGCCCCATTTCTAAGATTAAAATGCTTGCATTTTTGATTTAAAACGCCAAAAGTCAAATATTCTTCATCGCCTTTTGCCTTAAAACACGACGAAATTTTGTTCCAACTTTTTGGTTCAATAAAACCTTTAGTAGCTATAAATTTTTCGTAAGGAGTTTGTTTAAGTATTCCACCAGTGTTTTGATATGGTTTTTCAACACTTAAAATGTAATCTAATTCGTTTGTCGAAAAGTTAGGAATATCTGCTGAACTGATAAATAGCGAAAAGCAATAGTAATTATCTTTTACAAGTTTTTGGGTTAATTTAACCTGAAGATATTCGTACATGTCAAGGCCTATATGATTAACTACAATTCCTACATAAGCATCTCCAAAATGAGGTGCTCGTATACCCCAAAAATTTGCAGGAGCACTAAAATTACTAGTTCGTTTTAATGTATAATAATCAGGTGTGCCTTTTGTAGCAGTTCCCCATTCTTCACAGGTAAAATTATTAGTTGCCGTTATATTTTCAGTTGGGTCAGCTTTTGCAAGTTCAAAGCTTGGATTGGGTACTAAATTTTGCCCGAATGCAAAATTGAAAAAAATAAGCCAGTAAATTATAGTTATACTTTTTCTCAATTAAGATATTTTATTAATGTTCTGTAATTCAGAATTTAATTATTTTCTTGCTACTAACTTTTTGAAGTTAAAAAACACCCTATCCATAACGGAAAGGTTTTTAGTAATAATATCAGCTTTCCCTTTCATTTCTTCTTTGTATATCAACGTTTTATTGTACGATGTAACTAAACCGTTTTTTAAATCAACATCAACAGCATAAGTGTCTTTGTTAGGCACTTCAGATATATTTATTACAACACCTTGTAACATCCCATTTTCATTAGATGAGTAGTTATCTAATTTAATATTTACATTTTGTCCGATGGCTAACTTACCCGTATTTATTACTGGTAAAACACATTTGCCGATAAATTGTTGCTTTTGGGTTGAAATAACCGAAAACAATTCATCACCTGTTTTTACGTTTTGATTAATCGACCATACATTAAAAAACGAAACCCTGCCATCAATAGGGCTTTCTATTAAATAAAGTTGTTTCCACTTGCTAATTTCTGAAACAAGCGACTTTAAATTTTGTTGCAAATCGTTTTTAAGTTTGGCTTGCTCCTGATAGTCTTGTATTTGTAATTGTAAAATGTTTTTTTCGATAGAATTTATTTGAATTAGAGCATTTGAAACCGTTATGTTTACTTGTTCGTTGCCGTTTAAAGCCCCTAAATATTCTTTTTTCTTGGTTTCAAATTCCCTCGCAGAAATAACCTGTTTTTCAAATAAAGATTTATCTCGGTTGTAATCCGATTCAAATAGAACAAGCTGTTCTTTATTTATGCCTGCTTGTTTTCTATACTTTGCTAAGAGGTCGGTGTAATTTCCTAAATCTTTTTTTAATAGCTGTACTTGGCGTTTGTAGGTGTTTACTTCTAAATATAAATTCAAGTCTTTAATTGATTTTAGAACAAGCAAATAGTTTGGAGTAAGTTCGCCAATTTTTAGACTACTTTTTATATTTAATAAAGGTAGTGTATCAATTAGTTTTAATTGATTAATTAACTGGGTACTTGTACTATCCAAATACAAAACATCAGTATAATTGGCTGTATTTTCAATAACAGCAAGGGTTTGATTAAGTTTAACAACATCTTTATTTTTCACTAACAGATACGTTAGTTTGCCGTTGGTTTTAGAAATTAATTTTACAGGCGGGTTTAGGGTTGTTAAAGTTATATCAGCCGTTAAAACATCGGGGTAACGAATGAAATAAGACAAGCCAATAGCTGTAATGATTAATATAAAAATTACAGAAATGCCCCAACGTAAAATCCATTTAGGTGTTGAAGTTAAAATTTCGTTTACCTCTTCGCTACGTAGTATTATATTATCTTCTTCTTGCCCAGGCATTTATTTAGTCCCCCAATTCTAATTGATTTTTAACTAATTCGTAATACGAGCCTCTAAGTGCAGTCAGTTCTGTATGATTTCCTTTCTCAATAATTCTGCCTTTATCCAACACAATTATTTGGTCGGCATTTTTTACGGTACTTAAACGATGCGCAATCACCACAACGGTTTTATTTTTAAAAAACTCATTTAAGTTATTCATAATTATTTTTTCGTTATTGGCATCCAAAGCACTGGTAGCCTCATCAAAAAATAAATAATCAGGGTTTTTATATACCGCTCTTGCAATTAAAATGCGTTGTTTTTGCCCTGTACTTACCCCTACGCCTTCTATACCAATTTTGGTATTATAGTTTAAAGGGAGCTTTTCTATAAACTCCTTTATATTAGCAACTGTTACAGCGTGTTTTAATTTTTGTTTATCAATAACATCAACGCCAACCGCTATATTATTGGCAATGGTATCATTAAATATATAACCCTCCTGCATGACAACGCCACATTTATCCCTCCATGCTTTTGATGAAATGTGATTTAGATTAACTCCTGTATTTTCCAAAGATGAGCTTGTAAGTAGGATTTCTCCGTTTGAGGGTTCGTAAAACTTTAAAAGCAACTTCATTAAGGTAGTCTTGCCACTTCCGCTACTACCCACAATAGCCGTAACTTTGTTAGCAGGGATGTGAATTGATAAATCTTGCAACACAATATCATTACCAACCCCTTCATATTTAAAAGACAGGTTTTGAATATTAAAAGATAAATTAGGCTCTAATTCGTGTATATATTCTTTATTTGCTGGCTCTTCATCTTCTTTGTTATGAATTTCGCTTAGTCTTTCTAAACTCAATTTAGCATCTTGCCAATGCTGAACAAAACCTACCATTTCAAGTACGGGGGCGTTTAGTTGCCCAATAATATAACTGATAGACAACATCATCCCTAACGTAACTTGTCCATCTAATACCAATTTAGCTGCTAAAAATGTGATAATAATATTCTTCAATTCATTTATTAAAGATGAACCCGAATTTTGAGCCGTTGTTAAGGATAAACCCTTTAAATTGATTTTAAATAACTTTACTTGTAAGACTTCCCATTGCCATCGCTTTTGCCTTTCTGCATTGTGTAACTTAATTTCTTGCATTCCACTTATCAACTCCATTACTTTACTTTGGTTTTGACTGCCTTGCTGAAACCGTTTATAATCTAAATCGGCTCTGCGTTTTAAAAAGAAGGTTATCCACAGAAAATAAAACAGCGTACCTATAATAAATACAACAAATATTTGAAGGCTATAAAATGCCAATACTCCGCTAAAAACAACAAAATTAAATAAGGAAAACAAGGTGCTTAATGATGAGCCAGTTAAAAATTGTTCGATACGGTGATTATCGTTTATGCGCTGCATTATATCTCCAGTCATTTTAGTATCAAAATAACTTATCGGCAACCTCATTAGTTTTAAAAAGAAATCGCTAACTAAACTTATATTAATCCTACTGCTAACATGCATTAAAATATAATTGCGAATAATCTCAATGGTTGTTCTACCAAAAAACACCATCAATTGCGCAAATAAAATAAGATATATAAATTTTACGTCTCTGTTTTGTATGCCAATATCAACAATGCTTTGTGTAAGAAACGGAAATATTAATTGTAGCAAACTTCCTGCCAATAAACCAATACTAAGCTGTAAAATAGCTTTGCGGTGTGATTTAAGATACCCCAATAGAAAAGTGAAACTTTGTTTGTTCTCCTTGATTTGGGCATCGGTTTTATCTGAATAAAATTCAGGGGTAGTTTCTAAAAGCAATAAAATGCCCTCATCAATACCATCACTTACCCAGTTTTTAATAAATTCTTCTTTGTCATATACTAACAGACCGTGAGCAGGGTCGGAAACATAGATTTTATCTTTCTTTATCTTATATATTACAACAAAATGGCTTTGATTCCAATGGGCTATACAAGGTAATGGTGCATCCTCTACTAATTTATTAAAGGGTACTTTTACCGCCATCGTTCTAAATCCAATTTTTTCTGCTGCTTGGCTAAGACCTTGCAAATTAATTCCCTCACGGGTAGTCCCGCTTACATGCAAAAGTTCCTTAACACTGTAATTTTTACCGTAGTATTTAGAAGTTATACGTAAACAGGTTGCACCACAAGCCATTTCGTCTGGCTGAAGATAATGAGGAAATTTTCTAATCATCACCCCACAATTCTTTATTAATAGCGTTCAATTTTTTACGATTTACTTTAAAGTCGCTGGCATTATTTTCTACTCCGCACGCTGCAAGGGTTTTGTAGCCCTGTTCTGTTTTCCACTTAGCAATATACGGATTAAAATTACATTCAGTTTCCATGTACCATTCTTTCTCATTACGCTTTATAGGCAATCTATTATCTATACACATATACCTATATTCACAATGTTTACAAACATCTATTAAATCTTTATGTACGTACCAGTATTTTTGAAATTCTTTTGTATTAATTATATTTAATAACTCATTCTGATTATTTAATGTGTCAATATTGCCAAATACCTCTATGCTTTCTGGTGCATTTTTTATTTCACCGTTAACTCCTATGTATAATTTACGATTAAAATAGGTATTATGTTTTTGAGCTTCCGTATATAAGGTGATATTTACATTAAACTCTTCAATTGACCTATTTAATGCAGCACTATAATTCTTGGTAGAGCTAAATATTTGCTGTACTCCGTAATAGTGTTGTTTAATCAATTCCGTTTTTGGGGCGGAGTAGATAAAAATAAAAGAAATGTTTTTATGTTTAGATATTAAATTATTGTAATCAAAATGTGCATTATATTCTAAAATTATTTCAATCGAGCGAAGCCCAATTTTTGAAATTTCGTCTAAGTGTCCGTCGATTAAATTTAGGTTATATTTTTCCTTAAATAGTAATTGAATATTATAACATTTTGTAGTTTCTAATAGCAAAGCCATTTGTTTAAAATCAAAATTTGAATAGTTATTTATTTCAACGCAAAAATTTGTGATAATATTCGGAGTAAAAAATGTCAAGTCAAGTTTTGGAAAATGTTTTTTATCAATCTCTTGCGGAATTTCTAAAATATATTCTTTGTCGATGCAGTATTCTATATATTCTGAAATAATTTCTTTCGATTCCGAAGGAGTGTCATTATAAATTTCGTTTACACTTTTTAAACTTACCATATTTAAAAAATCAACTACCGAATTTGGAACATACTCATACGTATTTCTACCCAAATCCATAATAACACTACGAAAAGCCCCTTTTATGGGTAAACAGGTTGACGTGGCAATATAATTACGTTGCGGCATTAAATAGTAAATAAAGTGATGTGTTTATAAAATCTAGCAACAACTAAACTATCCGTTTGATGCCGTTTGCTTTTAGTATATAAACTACTGCTATTAAAATACGCTTCTTTTTCTCCAGTAATATTATACTGTAATTTTTTATAGAAAACGGGAAGAACATCTAACTGATTTCCCGCTTCTTTTTCAATTAACTCGTGTTTTTCCATTTTCAAATATTTTCGCAACTTCTTTTTCCAAATAATAATTACACGGCAAAGATACCTGTGTAAATTGCCCTATTGGGTTTACTTCTAAAAAAACGTACTCCCCGCTTTTAGTAACTATAATATCAATAGAGCCTGACTTCATCTCTATTTCATTCATTAGTTTAGTAAGTTTTATTTGTAAATCCTTTGGGAGTTTATAGGGCAAAACTCTATTCGGTTTATCTTCGTTATAATTTCTAAAATCAACTTTTGTTTGCTCATCATTTTGTGAAAAAATTGCTGAAGCGTAAAATTTTCCTTCTAAATAAAAAATACGTAATTCAAACGACTTTGGAATAAGTGCTTGAAATTTTGTTACGTAAAACTTAACAGGGAGATTTTTTATATCATCAGCATTTATTAATAGAGTATGGAAATAGAAATTAGCATCTTTTATCGTAAAATTAAAGCCGTTGTAAATTGGTTTAGAAATTATACTTTCATGTTTTTTAATAAACTCCAATACATTAGATTTATTGGTTGTAATAAGCGTTTCGGGTATTTTTAATCCAATCTCTTTTGCTTTATCTAATAGTGTTAATTTATTTACAAAAATATCACTATAAGTATTTACAGAATATGTTTTCTCTTTTAAATAACTATGTATAAAATTTTGCACGTAATTACACTCGTCTTTATTAAAAGTATTAATAGTATTTATACATTCCGAGTTTGTAGCTCCTTTAATTAATTTTGTCGGGATTTGAAAATTACCACGTCTATACCAATAAGTTCGGTAGTTTTTTAAGTTATAATTCTTTTTATTTGAAAGGATAATTTTAGTATCAACGCTATTTATTTGTATCTCAGTTCCTAATAATTCCTCATAGTTTATTCTATCAAAATCCGTATTATTATACAACAACCAATCAATTACGTTAGAAGTTGAATTATCACCATCAATAGTAAGTATTAAAAGCATTTATTTTTTAGGGTTATAAAATATACCAAATTTTAATAAATAATCTTTTATGGGTTCCATCTCATATTCTTTTCGTCTTGCATCTACATTTTTTTCGTCTAAAATTGGGTAGGGTATATTTTTTTCGGTATTTACTTGCGTGCCATAAAATTGATGCCCATTTCTATATACATTTAACCTGTCATAGATTAATGCATAACACTCTTTTTTTAAATCACCTCTATTACAAGCATTTTTTACAGTATCTATATACTTGCTAATAAAATGAGTATCGGCATGTTGTATAATTAAAAAAACACGATTACATAAATTGCCATATTTCTTATTTGATGGAAAACCATTGGTAGTAAGTAAAGAATCAACAATTTTAATATTTTGTTTGTCTAAAGAATCTTTAATTGCTATAATTCTTTTTGACTGAATAGATTTTTTACCATATTTTTTATCACTACAATTCCAATCAGTATATAATGCTTGGTCTCTTATTCCAATTTTACAAAGAATAAGAGCTAAAGTCGTATCTGCAGTTGGCAATGTTTTTTTTATAACTTTATAAGCAATGGTTTCCCATTTTTTGGTACATGACAAATTATAAAAATCAGGGTCGTCGATTAATAAATAACTTAAAAAGCCACTTTTATCTGTTTTAATAATTTGATTTAATGCAGGGTATAAATCTTTCGAATTTTGTTTATTTAATAAACTTATAAAACAGCAGTAATTAAGTAAAAACATATTATTATTTATACCAGCCTTGTATGCTTTATTAAAATAAGTATATGCAACTTGGTAATCGCAATTATTCTTTGCTGAAACCACTACTGAGTCAAACTGCTTTTGTGTTTGACTAACAAGTAAAAAAGAGTGACTGAAAAGTATTAGTAAAGCAATCATTCTATTGAACTTTTTCATTTTGTACATATTTTATTATGTTGTAAAAATTTTAAACCACTATTTATAAAATCGAAGGGCATTCTTTATACTCAGAAAACACTCTAATTTTATGTTTGAATAATTAAATACATTCAAAATTAAAGTAATAATAATTGGAATTTTAACTAATTCAAAAAAGTCCCATTAAGTTTACTTTTGAATAAACCCTATTACTGGTTTTAAAAATAAAACAAAGGGAAGAGATAATCTTCCCTTTGCAATTTAAATTATGCCACACAGGGAACAGGGCAACTTGATATTAAATCTCCAGCAGGCCAACCTCCATCTTTATTTCTTGAAGCATCATTAAAAACATCACAACCCTTATTCCCACCCGAAAAGGTTGTATTAATTACAGTTCCACCAACAATAGCAGTTAATGATTCACGATTTAATTCGTTGTTTTTGAATTTGCTTAAACTTTGTACTTTTTTCATTTTTTTTGTTTTCTAAATTTACTCTAATAAACATCCTTCACGTGGTATGTTCGGTTTAAGGTTTTCTCCTATTTACCTATACGTGCACTTATAGGTTAATTTTATTTGGCTGCAATTATAACTGTTTAATCTTGATAATATTGTTGTTGGTAGAAAATATATTTTCTATATTGAATTTTGTTTTACACTTTTTGAAAAAATCTTACATGGTAAATATAATTTGCTCTGGTTTTACAGGTGTTTGAACCTTCATTTAAAAATTCCATTGATTAAATGTTAATATAGATTTAATAATGGTATGTAAGATTTTTTCAAAAAATGTAAAAAATTGAAATACTGGGCTTAATTTAATAAAAGAGTAAGCAGGGTAATAGCAAAAAATTGTCATTTATGGTTACCGAATAATAAAATTGTTTACTTTTAATTGAAATTAAATTTTTAAATGAAATTGAATAAAGCAGAAGAGTATAAAGTAAACCAAGCAACCTCTTACTTATTCGATATGGATATTTTATTCAAGGAGTTATATGAGGGTTTCAAAAAACAGAAATTGCTAAAACGAGCTGAATTAAAACCAATTCCAGGAATATATGTTTTTTACAACGATGAAAAACCAATTTATGTGGGACGTGCGAATAACATAAAGCTTAGAATTCAGTATCATACAAGACCAAGCTCAGGAAGTGAAAGTGCATCATTTGCATTTAATTTGACAAAACTTGAATTTGAAGAAAAAATCAATGAAAGTAAAATAGGTAGAGATGCCATCATGAAGTTGGAAGGTTTCTCAGATAGATTTACTAAACACAAGGAAGATTTACATGCCTCAAGAATTAGATGTATCGAAATTGAAAATGATATTATTCAAACAATGTTTGAACCTTATCTTGCTTTAAAGCTAGGTACATACCCTAGAAACAATACTTTTGAAAATCATTAGAGCAGAAAACTACACCTCAAGCAAAGACATTTCAATCCATCAAAGAACAGAACCAACGATTAATTAATAAAATTCAAATTAATGGTTACAAAATCTGACAAATATAAAAAGGAAACAAAACTTTTAATTGAAAAAGTATATGAAATACTAAATCAAAAAGAAGTTATTTGGGATAAACACGATGAAGAATTATATTCTCTCTTAGAGAGAGTTATATTTTTAAAAGCCCGTGAAAGTTCTTTCAAGGATTTTTTTGATAATATGGAAAGTGTAATTGAGGCAGCTTCACGGTTAGATTTTTCCAAACGTGTACCTATGTTTGATGCCTCAGTTGACAAAAGAAATATTTTCAATTATGCGGTGATGGTATTGAATATAATTGTCGAAAAAATGGAAACCTCCGTTGTTTCTATGAAAGCAATTAATACAATGCTTTCTACCATACCCGAAACAATAATGATAGTTACAGATAATAAAGGGATTATACGTTTCGTAAATGATTTGGGCGAAAAGACTTTAGGATTAAATAAGAATGAATATTTAGGTAAATCCGTATATCTATTAATTGACGACCATAATAAAATCAGTAAAGAATTTTCAATTGCAGGAGAATTATTGAATAGGCGTGTTAACTTAATTGTGCCTAACAAAGAAAAAAATATTATATCTGTATTTCTTACAATACCAACCCCTTATAAGGATAAAACCGAGATTGAAGAAATTGTTTACTCAATCACTCTTAACAATCAACAACAAAAATCACACGTTAAAGAGTTTGATTTATCACAGGAAATGCACGATAAAGTTGCTCCGTTAAATTCAATACTCGCTGCTGCCAGTCTATTAAAAAAAGCAGTTAATAAGGAAAATAAAATATATGTTGATGCAATAATTATAACTGCTCAAAAAGTTAAAACGGATACTACTGATGCTTTAAATGCTATAAATTCAAAATACGATAATTTTTCTGAAAAATCTTTTATAAGTATTGCCGAACAAATAGAAAAGGTTATTTATTCATTAACCTTTAATGAAGGCTTTAACAAAATTAAATTTGGCATAAACGTTGCTTATAAAAAGGATTTTTATATAAGCCCAAAATTATTGCATTCTGTTTTCCAAAATTTAATTTCAAATGCAATTAAATACCGTAGTAATATCAAACCTTTCATAAAAATTTCTGTTACTGAACATTCAAATAAAGGCTTGCTTATAACTATAAGAGATAACGGGATTGGTATTAGTGCAGAAGGCCAAAAAAAGTTGTTTGATAAAGCATTTCAGGTTAATGAAAGTAACGTAGGACATGGTGTTGGACTTTATTTAGTTAAGGAAAGTGTTGAGCGTATGAACGGCTCTGTAAAAGTTCAAAGCAAATTAGATAAAGGCACTACTTTTATTATTCAAATTCCGTTCTCAGAATAAACAGGTGTAATTTTGTTACACCTGTTTAATAACATGCAATAACTATCTATTTGCCATCAAAGAGATAAGTTGCGAATTAAAACTATCTTTTATTTGAACGTATGCCATGTTTTTCAAAACTTTTGCCCCAAACTTACGTTTATTCTGAGATGCGGTATAACCTAAAAAAAGCACCTTAGATTTATGATAATTGGCACGTAGAATTGTTTGCCACATGGTTTGCGGATAAACATTATTTTCTTTTGCAAAATTGTAATCCATTCCCGCAACTAATCCGCAATAATTATCTTTTGAACGATAAGCAATAACTATTCCTACTGCCTGGCGTTGCAATCTGGTATCATATTCAGGTTTTAATTTGAGTTCGATTAATTCCCAATTCGGGTTATTAATAATATTCTCGAAGAATTTAATATTTATATCAAATACGGAAAGCTCTTTATTTTTTGCGCTTACATTTTTATATAGTTGATAGTAATGGTCTATTTCATTTAACGTAGCATTCTCTACTATCCTTATTTCAAATCTGTTTTCATATTCCAATACTTTCCTTTTAATGTATTTGCGTTTGTCCGTTGTAAGCTGCAATAAAAATTCATCCGTATTATGCCAATTTAGATTATCTATAATATGCCCTTCGGGTATATCGAGGGGTATAAAACTTTGTTCTAAAAAATAATCTTGTATTTCTTTATCGCTGGCATTAAAATCACGTAAACTTAAAACACCTGCGTTTTGTCGGTCTTGTTCTTTCCAAACTTCATTTAATAAAAGGCTCATAATATATTTCCATTCCTCTCGGTTTCTATCTATATATAAATGTTCGCCGATTGAAAGCATACAACCCATTGTAAAAATGGTAGAGGTCAAATAGTACGGATTACCTTTTCGTTCCTCTTCTACCTGTTTTGATATGGCAGAAGGTGAAAACATATCATCTTTTGCAAGCGTAACAGTAAAGTAAGTAGCTAATACAGGTACATTATCTTTATCACGGATAATATAATAGTGAAAATTCCAATTGTCTTCCGCTTTTGTATTGCCTGAAAATGTTTGTTCAAAAAATTTCATTTGCTGCCAGTCATTCACACCCAGTTTACCGAGTAACTCATTCCACAATTCTTTATCTATTTGCTCAATGCTTGTTTCATGCTGAATAGTATAGCCGTTTTCAACCGCTTTAATTTCCTCCGTGTTCATAGGAAGCTCATTGAAAGTCGCAACCTTTCTGAATGCACGTTGCAGGTCGGCAAAGGTTCTGTCTTCTTCTCGCAAAGCTTTTGGCAAATGATAGGCTAACTTGGCTACTAATTTATTTATATCCTCTTTAGTGTGATGCAGCGTAATAGTAAAGCGAACACCAGTACAAATATCAGGTACGGCAGGAAACATAGCAAGGTTAACATAGAAACCGTCATTAATCATTCTCCGAACCATATTGATACCAACTTTGGTTAATCCACATCCCACAAAATTAATGGGCGCATCCCTGTTTGAAACAACGGGTAGTTTGTGTTTTAAAAGTAAATCGTGCGTATAATGTAATTTTTCTTTTAACTCGATTTGGCGTTTACTTATTTCATCCGTCAAATGAATTTTTGCGGAAGCGATACCCGCACCAATAGTTGCGTTTGCAATCGCACCCGAAAAGATTAAAGCACCTCCGCAATTCATGACCTTTTTACAAAGTTCTTCATCAGGAAACACAAAAACACCGCCACCGCCTGCCGCAAATGCTTTATTTAAAGAAGTTGCAAGAACCATTTTTTTATGTAACCCTATTTGACTTAATACAACCCCACGCCCGTGCAGGCCTGCAATACTCATGCCGTGTGCATCATCTACGTAAAGATGGAATTGCTTATACTTCTCCATAAGCGCAACAATTTCTTTTAACGGCGGATAGTCGCCATACATGGAGTAAATGCCATCTATCATATGCCATACTTTATCATGCTTAACAATAAGCTCAATAATTTTGGCTTCTAATTCTTCAAGGTTGCTATGCCTTATTTTTGTTACAGGCACGCCTCTTAATTCCATCCGTAGGGCTGCTTCCTGAATACTGGCGTGTACTTGTTGGTCGAGAATAATGGCGTCACCTTCTTCAACCACAACGGGTATAACGGCATGATGTCCGAGGGAAGTAGTCGTTGTTAAAATGACTGGCGCACCAAATAGTTGGCGCATTAATTTCTCATATTCTAAATGTGGTGTTGAAGAAATATACGTTCGGGAAGATGAAGAATGAATACCGTATTTTCTAATTGCTTCAATAGCACCTTCTTTAATTCTCTCATCTACGTCTAACCCCAAGTAACTGCATGAACCAAAGTGGAGATGGTCTTTGCCGTTAATTCTAATGGTGCGACCATTGTAAAACTCATCTTCTGCATAAAGATGCAACACACCCTTTTCCCTGCCGAAATTTATCATATCGTTAATTGTTTCAATTACGCTTGCACTCTTAGTTCTCTTTTCCATTTTTTAGTTAAATTTGTTATGATTATTAATAATCATAAAGTTACCATGCAATTGGGATACTTTTACAACACTTAAACAGCAATGTATGAAAGACAGGTATTTGGAGAATGATTATGCTGAAATTTGGGTTGAAGACGGAATAGTGCATATTGTATATAAACCAGGTTGTATATTAAACATTAATAATATCAAACCAATCGTTCAGGATAGAATTAAAG
The DNA here is from genome assembly GCA_013287545.1 of Bacteroidota bacterium. Lineage (GTDB taxonomy): Bacteria > Bacteroidota > Bacteroidia > B-17B0 > Aurantibacillaceae > PALSA-968. The sequence goes on from JABDDQ010000044.1 coordinate 14,076, forward strand.
TTTCTAATGAAATGGTAAGTCCAATTTTAATTGATTTAAGAAATTTAGTTTCATCGGATAATGCTACAAGAGCTTATTTAGCAACCCCTGAAGCGGAGAAATATTTATCCGCAGGGGCAATGCTAATTAGTAATGAAATTCAAAAATTATTAATGAACCTATATCTAAAAATTGATGTGCCAAAATTACCTGCAAAAGTGTTTACGAATAAAGAAAAAGCACTTGAGTGGTTAAATCAATTCAAATTTTCTAACTAACAATAATTATGGAAGAAATTACCCCAGAAAAAATTGCGGAGGTAAAAAAGATGCTTGAGCAAAGAGTTATAAGAGCAAAAGAAATAGAACAGAAAAAAAAGGAATTAAATAGACACATAAAAAATAGCACTTTCCCTTTAAAAGATATTAATTGGCATTTAGAAATGAAGGATATAGACTTCTCTCTAAGTGATTATGAAGGCAAGGAGAATAAAGAATATGAAATTATAAATTTACCTACTGATAAGGTAGCCCATTTTTACATAAAAGATGCAGATAAAAAATTTCCAAAAGATAAATTATTTGGCATAAGAACGGATGCCAAGATAATTAGACTGATTGAATATTTGCAGCAAGGTGGGAAAGTGACCCCTCCTATAATTAGATACATTGATTATAAACTTCCTATTATGTTTGACCAAGGAAATCATAGGTTTGCATTATCCCGTTTTCTAAAATTGAACGATATGCCTTTTATTATAGAAAAAAAAGATATAGAGAAAATTAAAGCCTTGTTTGATTAACAGATAATAACTAAAAAGCGTGAATTACAAAATTAACGACGCTTTTACTTTTATTAGTAGGAATATGTTTTTTGGGTGGTAAAAGCAACTTAATTATCTACCCTGATTGTGAGATAAAAACTACTTTAGCAGCATTATAATGAAGAATTCAGATGTTAAGGAAATATACAATTTTGTTGATGAGATAATCTCAACACAAAAATCTTGTTGCACTAAAGGTTGTTCCTACTGTTGCCATCAGCAAATTGAAGTGCAGAATATAGAGAAGCGAGTAATCACAAACTATGTCAAGGAGAACCTTGAACAACAGACCAAGGATGCGATTAGGAAAGATTTGGAAGTATGGCTGGATTACTTTGACCAGAACACGCCAGATGACAAAGTTCTGACAGCCAAAGATGTTTTCATTGATTTTAGGAACAAGAGTGCCAAGGTTGGCCTTAAGTGTCCTTTTCTGATAAACAATACTTGTAGCATCTACCCGATGAGACCACAGGCTTGTCGGATTCACATCGTTGAGGAAAACCCTCAGTTGTGCAACGAGAACAAGCTCCGTGATTCTACAAAGTTTGCAAGGGAAATTAAAGATACACTGGTGGATGACTTGAAGAAGAGGGAGCAGATTAGCATTGAGCCGCTTGCCTATATGGTCAAGGACATCTTTCTTCCTGAGAGGAAGTTGAAGCCGATGGAGAAGGTCATTCTTTAAATTAATTTATACTTGATTTCGGTTATGAGTAAAAGATTTATCGCATACTTCGACTATTTAGGATTCAAGGATTTCATAATGAATAATCCTGTTGAGTATCAAGAGCAGTACATTGGGCATATCTTTCGTGATATAGAAAATGCTCTCGCAAAACAGCAATTCAAGAAAGCATCTCCAGGGCTAATGGTTCCCAATTTACAAAACTCCAAGCTCCATTGCATTAATTTTTCTGATACCGTTTTATTTTACACTAATGATGATTCCTTGGATTCCTTAAAGGAAATACTTGAAGTAGCAGATATTTTTAATTGGCAGTGTATTGATTTCTTCTTTCCTGTGAGAGGCTGCTTGTATTACGGTGAATGTGTTGATAAAAGATTTAATACTAAAACTGGTAACACTGGCACATACAGCGTTAATTCTTTAATTGGAACAGGTTTAATTAATGCCTACCTGAAAGCTGAGAATCAATCCTGGGCAGGGACAGTAATTGATGATACAGTTGTACAATATATAGCAGCTAACTTTGGAAACCCAAATTCTATCTTAAGCTCACACGCAAAGATGTACATTGTACCATATAAGGAGAAACTAGAAAAACAAACTGAAGAATGGGTATTTAATTTGGTTAAGGTAAATGGTACGCTCAATGATGTGGCATTTGAAAACATGGAAAAAAGTATAAGAGAAAATTTTGGTAAGCATAACAAAGGAATTGATTCACCCAGAGTAAAGGAGATTATAGGAAATACAATTACTTTCTTAAAATCTTACACGTAGAATGGAAACAACTTAACGTAAAAAAGTGCTGCAAATATTAAAGATAAATTTCGTTGTCTTGTTTTTTTATTGCCGTAGATTTGGTGCTTTAATATATAACACTAAAACAGATGCCAAAGTATAAGTTTTATCAAAGGTTAACTGATAATAAATCCGAGGAAGTAGTTAAAGGGGTTGGCCATAAGTTTAAGTCTTTGAGATTACTCGGTTTATCTATTGTTCCGTTTGACCAGAGATTTAATTTAAGAATCGAAATTTACATCAATAGTAGTACAAAGCCATATATGTATTTAGTTTCAAAATTGTTCCATAATCCCAAACTTGAGCCGTCTTTGTTTTTTATTTATGGTGATAAACAATATAGGGATGTTCCTTTGCCAGAAGGAGAAAACGAAATTACTATAAAGGCTATTGCTATGCCTGGTACAAAGGACTTTGAATTAAGTTTAGATTGCGAGTTTATCGAGTAAAAGTAAATAAGTGAATTGGTTATTTTTTTCTAACAGGCTTGGGTTGCATTGGAGCAAACATAATAAGTGTAAATAAAGCAAGTGAAATTAAGAAAACACAACAAAGCAGTGGTAGTGCTAAACTATTGTTAGGTTCTACCGAGCATTTGATAGCTGTAACAGCCATTAACAAACAAATCGCCATTGAAATGCAAATGGCATATCCTCTGTCACCAATATAAAAAACCCATGCAATACCCTCATTGTGCTTAATAGCCCATGCTCTAACTTTGGGTTTCATGCGTTTAAAATCAACCTTAAAACTCCTTAAATTATCCGAAACAAATTTTTTAGTTAGTAAATCTAACACCCACAAAATAAACTTTACCATTAATGCTTTCATACTTTTGTTTTTATTCAAATATATTATTTTTTCTTTTTCTTCTTTTCAACCTTCGGTACAGCAACACCAGCAAAAAACTCCTCCAATGTAACGCCCAGTATCTTGCACACCTTAACCAGTGTCTTTAAACTGAAGTTTTCTCCAGATTCCAACCTCCAATACGCACTTCTACTCATACCGAGGTCATAAGCAATATGCTCATAATTCTTGAATCCCTTTTCTTTTCGTAAATCTTGTAATCTATCTCCAATGGAAATTAATTCAGGTATTTTAATTTTATCTATTTTTTTCATAAGGCAAACTTCCCGAAACGCCCTTGTATTAGGTACTCCTATATATTGTACACTTATATATTAGAATTTTATTATTTTTACGGAAACAATTAAAACCAATTTACATGAAAACAAAGTTATCTTATCTCTTATCTGCACTCATAGTTAGTGCGGGAATGTCTGCACAAAGCCCGACCTGTTTTTCAACTCCAGACGGAACAGATGCGAACTCATGGAGCTACAAGGATTATGTGATTCCAGCAGGTTACAAGATTGATTCGGTTATGTTCACAGCCACAAGGCCAGGTTATCCAGCAAGCCAAGACGCATTTAGTATGATGTACTGCCCAAGTTCAAGTTCCTATAGCAATTGTACAGGCGGAAAAGTAACCTTGAATTATGCAAACTTTACTACCAGCATGTACAATGTATGGCTACGTGTAGATACGGCACATCTTAATGCTCCAGGAATGGTAAGGGTGATTCTTCCTACCAACGCTGGAGCCGTGTGGGGTCAAGTATGTTTTGCTATCTCCGCAACTTCAAACTGTTATAGCACCCCCGATGGAACCGATGCGAATGGATGGAGCTATAAGGATTATGTGATACCAACTGGCAACAAATTAGATTCGGTTATGTTCACGGCAACAAGGCCAGGTTATCCTACTAGCCAGGACGCATTTAGCATGATGTATTGCCCCAGTTCAAGTTCTTATACCAACTGTACGGGCGGAAAAGTAACCTTGAATTACGCAAATTTTACAACAAGTATGTACAATATCTGGTTGCGTGTTGATACTGCAAATAATACTGCGCCAGGACTGATAAGGGTTATTCTTCCTACCAATGCTGGAGCCTTGTGGGGTCAGGTATGCTTTGCCGTATCACACCCAAGTTCAACTGGCATCAAAAAATTACAGAAAAACACGGATTTCAGGGTATATCCAAATCCTGCCAGCGATTATGTCACAGTCAAGGTAAATGGAAGCGAAAATAAGCCCTGTATGATTGAATTATTTGATTTGGCGGGTTCTGTTATCAAAATCGAAACAAAAGTGTCTGTAAGCGGAGAAAACGCCTTTAAAATAAATATTGCCGATATATCAACTGGCCTTTATTTTATGCGCATTGGAAATTCAGTTCAAAAAATACAAGTAATAAAATAATCTATATGAAAACAAAACTGTCAATTCTAACAATTAGAACCTTGGTTCTTGGCGTATTAACTTTTTTTTCAATTAACTCTTTTGCTACCCCAACAACTTATACTGTAAATTTCAGCATCACTTCTCAAACGATTACATGCCATGTTGGTGATATTCTAATGTTTTATGGTAATGCAACATCTACACAGTTTTATGTAACTGTTACAGGTCAACCATCAATTGCTAATACTACTTCACCAACCTCGTTACTAATCGGAAGCGACACAATTGCTGCCAGTACTTCTGCATTTCAAATGCTAAATACAGTCTCGCATCAAACAAGCTCAGGTGTAATTCAAGTGCTTTCTTCTGCGGGTATAGAACAATTTGCAAATAATAATGGGGTAAATATTTACCCTAATCCTAGCAACGGCAGTTTTGTTATAGAACCAAACAATAACGCAAAGCAAACTATGCGCCTTTATGAAGTGAATGGTAAAACGGTGCTATCACAAACCATTTCGGACAAAACACATATTGATGCCAGTAGCTTAAATGAAGGAATTTATTATATAAGTCTTAGCAGTAGTGATGGAGTTAAAAGTAAAAGAATAATAATAGTTAAATAACCAGTT
>JABDDQ010000045.1 GCA_013287545.1 Bacteroidota bacterium
TGGTACCACCATTATTTGCTTTAGTAATTGTTAGAGCAGTAGTAACATGCCATGTTAAATTACCATTAGTAATACGCCCTTTGTTGGTAATTGTTTTAGTGATTTGTATTTTGTTGCTATCAACATAATAATCGTTATTAGGTGTGGTAACCGAAATTACAAGACCAGAATCGCGGTAATGAGTTGCTGTACTTAAAGATGCCGAATAATCATACATAATTGTTCCGTTACGTAAATGTCCATCTAAGCCAATATAATTAGTAAAGGTAATAGTTAGCGTTCTGTTTACCGGATTTGGAGTGATGGTAACACTACCAGACATAGGGCTTAATAAGCCTCCTCCATTATTTTCAGTTCTATAATTAGAATTAATGTTGCCATTATCCATTCCTTCGGCACCCATTTGATCTACATCATTAGAGTTATTTTCAGCATCTTGATTGTCTTTAGCCGAATTTGTATTTGTATCCGTTGTACTTGAAGGTGTTGATGTGGTTGAAGTCGAATCTTTTTTACAAGACGAAACCGTTGACCCCACTATTAGCATTAAAGCTGCTATAACTGTTGTTGTTACATTTTTTTTCATGATTGTTGTTTTTAAAGGTTTATTTTAAAGCCTTTCAATTAATAAGCCAAAACAAATTTGGTTTAGTTGGTATAAAACTTAAGCGATTGGTAAACAAAAAAATAAAAACTGAGTACTCTTTTCTACAAAGAGGGTACTAAATAAAAGTTTCTTTTATCTTAGCTTTAATAAAATTAAAAGCTTCGCTTGCAGTTATTGCGGGAGGCATAGTAAGTTCATTGGGATTTACATATACATTTATAATGGACGCTTTGTTAGATTTTAAAGCAACCGATAAAACCGATTTTAATTCGTGCGGGGTTTTAACTGTATAACCTTCTCCACCACAACTATCGGCAAACATGGCAAAGTTTGGATTATGGAATTTTGTTTCGTACTCAGGATTTCCGCTCTTAGCTTCTTCTTCCATTTGTATAAGACCCAGCTTGGAATTATTGAATATAAAAATCTTTATATTAAGATTATATTTTATTGCAGTTGCAAAATCGCACATTAACATAGCAAAACCACCATCGCCACAAAGCGCTATTACTTGTTTTTCAGGATACAATAATTTTGCGCCAATAGACGCCGGCAGGCCAAATGCCATACTTGCAAGTCCGCCAGATAAAGTGAAACGTTGTTTGCCTTTCAGTTTAAAATTTCTTGCTCCCCAAACCGTAACGGCACCTGTATCGCAACAAATAATGGCATCATCATCGGTAAAATAGCTAATTGTTTTTGCTACCATTTGCGGATGAAGCGGCACATTATCTGATGATTCTTTTTCGTCTTGCTTTTTTAACCAATGCTGCATTTGTGTTTGACATTCTTTTAAAAAAACATCTCCCTCTTTTTCGAATACCAGATTAAGTAATTCAACAAGCGTTAGTTTAGCATCTCCAATTAAAGCAACTGTAGTGTGACATCTTTTACCTATTTGTTCAATATTATTATCAATTTGAATAACAGGTATATTTTCACTGGGATAAAATTCGCTATAAGGCAAATCTGACCCAACGGTTATTAGTAAGTCACAATCTTTAATAGCTTTATAAGCAGCAGCCGTGCCAAGTAAGCCAATGCCACCAAGTGTTAGGGGATGTAGGTCGGGGAGTATATCTTTGCCTCGAAGAGATTTAATAATGGGTGCTTTAATTAATGTGGCAACTTGTATAAGTTCGGTGACTGCATCAATGGCCCCTATACCAGCTAAAATGCAGATTTTTTTTGAATTATTTATAAGAACCGCCGCCGCCTGTATGTCATATACATGAGGAAGCAAAAAGCTTTTATTATTAAAAAACTTTTCGGTTTTAAATGACTTTACAGATTTACCGGAAAGGTTAACAGGAATATTTATATGAGCAACTCCTTTGTTAGCAATGGCAACCTGGCAAGCCGTAGTTACTATTTTATACAGTTGCTCGGTATCAACCAACATTTGATTATAGACAGATACATTTTGAAAAAGAGTTATTAAATCAACTTCCTGATGAGCATCTGTTCCAATTAACGAAGTCTCAACTTGCCCTGTGATGGCTAATACAGGAGCGTGGTCTTTTTTTGCATCATACAAACCATTTAATAAATGAATTGCACCAGGGCCTGCCGTACCAACACAAACAGAAAGGTTACCACTTAATTTTGCCTGTGCAGAAGCCGCGAAAGCTCCCGTCTCCTCATGCATTACATGAATAAATTTTATTTTGTTTTGTTTTCGTATGGCTTCAATTAATTCATTAATGGCATCGCCCGGAATGCCAAAAATATATTTTACGCCATATTGAGAAAGAATTTCGAGCAGAGCCTCGCAAGCATTCATGATTTAGATTTTTCAGGATTTGGCTCATTAATGCGGGTGGGATCTGTTTTACCAGGCTCAACAATTCTGGTAGGATCATTTTTTTCGGGTTCGTTTGGTTTTTTCTTTGTTGGGTCGGGGTTTTTATCCGGCTTTGCAGGAATATGCTTTTCAGGATCATTTGGCGGGCCGTCTCCGGATTTTTTTAAATAGATGGTCATAAGATGGATGATTAAATATTTTTATTATAAATTACATTTTAGCGCAAGATTTTTGACAGTTAAGAGCATGATCTAAATGTTTTCGTAATGCAGGAAGTGTTTCCGTGGCCCATGTTCTAATATCAACATCGCTACCATCTGCAGATTCTTTTTCAAACTTAGCGATAGCCCCTTTATGTCCATCTACCATCATATCGCAATAATTTCTATCAAAGTCCCCTCCTGCCCTATCAATTAGTTTTTCATAATCCTCTTCTCCTTTGGTTGATATTACAGCAGGTATCGTAATTGATTTTTTATCTGCCAGTGCCTTTAAATCGCTTAAGCATTTAGTATGTTCTGTTACCATCATTTTTGCTAATTCTCTGGTATCAGCTGATATAGCGTTTTGTTCAGCAAATTTGCCACACTTAATTTCTTCTAAATTAATTTCAGCCGCATCTACCAAAAATTGCGCATCTTTTTCTCTATCAGCAGTTTCATTAAACTTTGCAGCGTTGCTTTCTTCAGCCATACTTTTTGAATCTTCTGTTTTTGGGTTATTACATGATGAGAAGCTAAACACGACTAATAAAAGCAACACGCTATATATGATTATTGAATTTATTGCATTGCGTTTAAAATTTATAAGACTTTCCATTTGTTTCATTTATTATTACCGATTAATTTATTTTAATGACTGAATTAAACTACCCAACTTGTATTGCTTTTTTTTGTTTTGGAGCACTTATTTCTTTTTTTGGAATGGATATACTTAATATACCATTATCGTATTTTGCATTGATATCCTCCTCCTTAACATTATCGGGAAGTTGAAAAGAACGGCTAAAACTGGTATAAGAAAATTCTCTTCGTTTGTAATCTTCTTTATTTTCGTTTACATCCTCTTTTTTTTCACAACTAATAATTAACATTCCTTTATCAACCTCTACTTTAAAATCTTCTTTTTTTAAACCTGGGGCAGATAAGTCAATTTTAAATTTATCTGCTGTTTCATCAATATTAGCTAATGGGGTTTTAAATCTCTCTTCCCAAAAATTAGTATTGAAATTCATAAAATCGGGGTCAAATAATTTATTTAAAAATAAATCACCCGACTGTGAAGGAAAAAATCCTCTGTTTTTTTTGATTAATGACATGGCTATAATTTTTAAGTTAATTAATTATTTACAGGAAGATAAAATTGTACCAGCCACAAACCCCTTTATTAAATTGGAGTTAATTATTGTTATGTAAAAAAATCTACGAACTGAGATATATTTTCTACAAAACAATAAGGTTTTAATATGAGTAAAATCAGAGTCTTATTCACTATAAACACATCTATTTTACAAGATTGGCATAATGTTATTAACAAGTAAATAAAAAATAAATATGAAAACGATTTACCCTACAAAATTAATGGCCTTGGGCTTGTGCTCAATTATGTTATTTTCTTGCGTATCGAAAAAAAAATATACGCAATTAACAAAACAGTATAATAGTTTAGATTCTACTTACGCCAGCTTAAATAATAAGTATAACGGTCTGTTTGAAAAAAACTCGGAAGACAAACAGCTAAGTCAGGCAGAATTACAAAAGCTATATAACCAGTTAAAAGCTAAAGTAGCCGATTTAGAAACGAGCAATAAAAAAATACAGGAGCTGCAGGCCGGCATACTAAAACAAAAACAAGCACAACAAGATCTTTTAGCAAAAGTAAAAAACGCCCTTATAGGTTTTAATTCTAACGAGTTAACTGCTGAAATAAGAAAGGATGGGAAAGTATATGTTTCGCTTTCTGAAAAACTATTATTTAAATCAGGCAGTTATAAAGTTGATCCTAAAGGGAAAGAGGCTTTAAAAAAATTAGCCGATGTGTTGCTTAACCAACCAGATATAGATATAACTATAGAAGGGCATACCGATAGTATTCCGTTAAAAAAAGGTGATTTTTTAAAGGATAATCTTGATTTAAGTGTAATGCGTGCTACCTCAATTGAACGCATCTTATCTGACGATTATGGTGTAGGAGCTAAACAAATGTATGCTTCGGGCAGAGGAGAGAATTTCCCAATAGCACCAAACAGTACTGAAGAGGGGCGAGCAAGCAACCGTAGAACTGAAATTATTTTAGCCCCTAAATTATCGGATATATATAAAATAATTGAGCAAAATTAAAATGCCATTTATAATTGAAAACATACTGCATTTAACTAATTTTAAACTAAACGCTTATAATGATAGTTATATTCATTTAGAAGACAGTGAAAATGTTAGTTATTGGGCAAAAAAACTAAGTACCAGCAGAGAAAGGTTACACGATGCCATTTTATATACCGGCAGTATATATATAGGAGATATAAAAACATGGCTTAAAAAGACAAAAAAAGAAAAGCCCGCTTTTTCATAACTAAACTTTTAAAGTTTATTATTTGCACCGAGGAATGATTTTCTCGGTGCATTTTTTTTGGCTTAAATACAAGTTAAATCAATAAAAACCTCCGATGTAGAAATGTTGACACAAGTGTACCCAAAAACACCCTTTTAAATGCCAAAGCTCCCCAGATATCCCCGCTTTTTAAAGGTATACCATTTGATATTATAACTATGTAAACAACAACTAAACACGAGTTATAAATCAATTAAAATTTAACAAAATGAAAGAAAACCAAAAAGACACCTTGACTACAGGTAGTCAAAGTCAACAAGCACAAAACTCTCAGTATAATCCTACAAAAGTAGGAACTCCGTCTCCAAAACATGATACAAGAGATGAAGAAGAAGAGGAAGAACAACCACAAGCCGGTACAAAACCGTACGAAAGCAAAGAACAACGTGATGGTAAACCTTCTCAGCAACAAACACCAAACCACCGAGATGAAGACCAACGCAGAACCCAAAGTCCGTTAACTGAGCAAAACAAAACTCAAAACGGTAGCCAACAAACTGCCGAGCAAAAAAAACGCTAAGCAAAACAATATAAAGTAGGGGAGTGAAGAAGCACACTCCCTTACTTTATTTTATATATCAACTAAAAAAACAAACTTATGGGAAACTTACTTTATGGTATCGCCGTTATTTTAATAACAATTTGGGCAATAGGTTTTTTTGCTTATAGTGCCGGGGCTATTATTCATGTATTACTTGTTATTGCAATTATCTCAATTCTGCTTAGAGTTATTCAAGGAAACAGTACAACTAAATAAAAACAATTTAAAACAACAACATTATGAATTCAGGTAAAATAGTATTAGGTGCTTTAGCAGGCTTAGCCGCAGGTGCCGCGTTAGGAATTTTGTTTGCACCCGATAAAGGTTCGAAAACAAGAGCGAAAATTTTAAGCAAAGGCGGGGAATGTGCTGATGCCATGAAAGAAAAATGCAACGAATTTGTTGATGCCATAACTGCTAAAGCAGATGAAGCTGAACAAATGGTCGAAAAAGGAAAAGCTAAATACGACGAAGTAAAAAAAGATGTAAAACACGCTACCGCTTAACCATCTCCGAGCTAAAAAACAGAAATTTATGGATAACAATGTAACAACATCAATAGAGAAATTAATTGAAAGAGCTGAAGATTACAGTAAAACAACCGCGGAGTTATTAAAATTTAAACTGATAGATAAAACTTCTGACATTGTTTCATCTTTAGTATCGCAGTTAATAATTTTTGTAGTTGTTGCATTGTTTGCTTTTATTATAAATATTGGCCTTTCGTTATGGATTGGCGAAATGTTAGGAAAACCTTATTACGGTTTTTTTGTAGTGGCAGGGTTTTACTTATTGGTAGCAATTATAATTTATACCGGACGAGAAAAATTACTAAAACACCCAACAAAAAATTCAATTATTGCCCAAATGCTTAAAACAAAATAATATGAAAACTGAAATGGCGCTGTTAGATGAAAAAATTATTTCATTAGAGAATAGAAAAGCACACGAATTAAAATTATTAAAAGAACAATTTTATTTTGTACACGAAGAGTTAAAGCCAATTAACTTGGTAAAAAATACATTTAAAGAAGTGTTTTCATCGCCCGAACTTAAAAATAATGCAATTGGTAGTACGATGGGGTTAGCTACGGGTTATCTCTCAAAAAAATTAGTAGTAGGTTCATCTCATAACCTCATAAAAAATATAGTAGGTAATGTTTTACAATTTGCGGTAGCAAACACCGTATCAAAACATTCAAACACAATTAAAATAATAGGTGGGCATTTACTGGGGCGTATTTTAAAGCGCATACAGCATCCTGCTAACAACGAAGCAAATAATTGAGCTATTACCTCAATAAATATATCTATCTGAAATTTACCTACTGTTTATAATAACGTACCCAAGCTTACTGGTTTTGAAAAAATTAAAAAAAATATTGCTTATATCTATTGGCAGCCTTGTTGTTTTTGTATCAGGCCTGATTTTATTTATATCACCCATTGCAAAATACTTAATTGAAAAATACGATGTTAAATATACAGGCAGAGAAATAACATTAGATTGGGCTTATGTAAACCCTTTTACCGGCTACGTCCACTTAAACAACCTTAAAATACACGAACAAAAAAGCGATAGCGTCTTTCTATCAATAAATGAATTAAGCGCAAACGTTACTATGTGCAAACTTTTTTCGAAAAATTATGAAATAAGTAACATTACATTAAACCATCCTTGGGGCATTATTATTCAGGATAATAAAGCGTTAAATTTTAATGATTTAATTAATAGGTTTTCTCCAAACGATTCTATCCCCACTCCTAACAAAGCACCTATACATTTTAGCATACTCGATATAAAAATAGAAGACGGAGAGTTTCATTATAACGAGAAACAAATTCCTATTAATTATTTTATTAAAAATGTAAATATTGAAAGCCCCGGATTTAAATGGGATGTAGATACTTTAATTGCGCAAATTTCTCTATTACCCGGCATTGGTACCGGTGCTGTAAAAGGAAATTTAACTATTAATTTAAAAAATGAGAATTATTATATAGATGCGCTTGTGCATCAGTTGGATTTAAATATAATAGACCAATATTTAAAAGATTTAGCCAATTACGGAAGTTTTAGAGCTAAGCTGGATGCAAATGTAAAAACCAAAGGAAATTTTAAAGACGAAGAAAACGTTACCATGTCGGGTTCGTTTGCAATTAACGATTTTCATTTCGGAAAAAATTTAAAAGAAGATTACACCTCTTTTGATAAACTGAGTGTATCAATGAACGAGCTTAGCCCTAAAAAGCATGTATACGATTTCGATTCTATTTCGCTTAAGCATCCTTATTTTAAATATGAGCGTTACGACCATTTAGATAACGTACAAACCATATTTGGAGAGAAAGGGTCAAACATCCAGTCGGCTAACGCGAATGAAGCTAAGTTTAACCTTATTATTGAAATTGGTAATTATATTAAAGCTATATCGAAGAATTTTTTTAGGAGCCCTTACAAAGTTGACCGATTGGCAATTTACAATGCAGATTTCAGATATAACGACTACTCTTTAGCTGAAAAGTTTTCAGCCGCTTTAAACCCTTTAACTTTTACAGCAGATTCTATAGATAAAAGCCACAATCGTGTAGAATGTTTTTTAAATTCGGGCATTAAGCCCTACGGAAAATTAGCTATAGTATTTAGTATAAACCCTAAGGATAGTACAGATTTTGATCTTGCATGCAAAATTCAAAACATACCGGTTTCTGTTTTTAACCCATTTATAATATCCTATACATCTTTTCCTTTAGATAGAGGAACGCTGGAGTTTAATGCCATATGGCATGTAAATAACGGAGTAATAAACAGTACTAATCATTTGGTTATAGTTGACCCACGAACAGCTAAGCGGATTAGAAATAAAGATACCAAATGGATTCCAGTACCACTTATAATGGCATTTATACGCGAACGCGGAAATGTTATTGATTACGAAATACCAATAACTGGCGATTTAAAAAAACCAAAATTTCATTTGCATGATGTGGTTTTTGATTTAATAGGTAACATTTTTATTAAACCGCCTACAACACCTTATAGAATAGAAGTAAAAAATATAGAAACCGAAATAGAAAAATCGCTTACCATAAAATGGCAGATGAGAAATGACTTACTGGGTAACACCCAGGAAGATTTTATTGAAAAAATAGTTGATTTTATTGCAGAAACACCTAATGTAACGATAAGTGTTTATCCGGAATTATACACTGAAAAAGAAAAAGAACATATTTTATTTTTTGAGGCCAAGAAAAAGTACTTTTTAGAGGCACATAAGCAAGGGGCAAAATATTTTACCGAGACTGATTCGGAAACGGTAGATAAAATGTCGGTAAAGGATTCGTTATTTGTACATTATTTGAATAAACATTTAAAAAATTCAATTGAATTTACTATACAAGCAAAATGTGCCTCATTGGTTGACTCTGCTATTGTAAATTACAAGTACAATAAATTAAATACAGAAAGGAAAAACGTTTTTTTGTCGTATTTCAAAAAAAAGAATGTAGAAAAGCAGGTTAAATTTAATGCGGCAGAAAATGTTATCCCCTATAACGGTTTTTCGTTTTATAGAATAGACTATAAAAATAAATTTCCGGAATCGTTAGTTGAAGCATATTGGAAAATGGCTGAATTAAATGATGTGGCACCAAGAAAAAAATTTAAAAAAGAACATCAAAAACAATTAAATGAATTACAGGCGCAGAAGTAGATATGTAAAATTAATTCTACAAATTATAGCGTAACGAAGCAGTATTTATAAAATGTAGCTGGCATATATTTTACATGTTAATACTAAACAAATTAAAAATCAAAATCATGAATAAAGAAAAATCAATCGAAGTGCTAAATACACTTATCGAAATCAATAACGATAGAATCGAAGGATACGACACAGCTTCAAAAGAAACTCAGGAGTCAGATTTAAAAGATTTGTTTTCTCAGTTTTCTAAAACAAGTAAAAAATGTAAAGAAGAACTTGAGCAAGAAGTACGTAAATTAGGTGGTAAACCGGCGGCTGGAACAAAAACAACCGGAAAGTTTTACAGGGTTTGGATGGATGTTAAAGCATCGCTTACAAGTAAAGACCGAAAAAAAATTCTTGAATCATGTGAGTTCGGCGAAGATGTAGCTGTTGACACATACAAAAAAGTATTGCAAAATAATACAGAAGATATAAGTAAAGAACAGAGTGTTATGATAAATACGCAATACGCAGCAATAAAAGCAGATCATAACAAAGTAAAAAACTTACGCGATATGGTAGTAGAACATAAATAGTTTTACTTAGCACAAGCTTATACCCGGGAAGAAAAATTTATCTTCTCCGGGTATTTTTTTAACCCTCAACTTATGCTTATAAGTAAAAACATATCATCGAGTTGGAAACTACTCATATCAATTTTAGTTTGTGAGGCCGTAGGTTTTGCAAGTGGCTTGCTATCAATGATAGAAGCCAATCCCTGGTTCGATAAATTGAACGCTCCCTTATGGAATATACCCACTTATTTATTTAGCCCTATTTGGACATTTTTATATTTTATAATTGGAGTTTCGTTTTGGCTAATATGGAGAAGTAATGCAGATGCATTATTAAAAAGAAACGCCCAGCTATTATTTTTTCTGCAATTATTTTTTAATTTTTTGTGGTCGGTTTTATTTTTTAGGTTCCATTCTCCCCTTTTAGCGTTGGTAGATGTTAGTTTATTAACTATTGTTACATTAACCACTGTGCTTTATTTTATTCGTATTTCGCAAGTAGCGGCTTTACTACTTATTCCCTATTTATCATGGATAAGTTTTGCATCGGTATTAAATTATACTATTTGGATTTTAAATAGATAATTAAATAACAATATTAAAAGTAAACTGTTTCTTTAGATAAAATTAGTTCGGTTATTTTACCAATATCTAAAGGTTTTACAAAATGATATACGTTATCTGATTTTTTATCGATTGTAGAATCGGGATTTGCACTTATGTAAATAATGTTTACAGCTTTATTTATAGATAAAAAATTATCGGTATGCTGCCAACCAAGTCCATCAGGTAAATTGTTATCCAGTATTAACCAATGAGGTTTTGATTTTTCAAACAAAATAAGCCCATCTTTAAGTGTATGGGCATATTCTATTTTACTGAACTTTTTAGTTAAACTTAATTTTAATAAAAAACACAGATCTTTTTCATCATCAATGATTTCTATTTTTGTATTGGCATTCATTAAACAAACTATTTTACTACCTGTTACAATTATAGTGCCAAATAATAAAAAACACCCGAGCAAACATTGCACTAAAAGCCCATGCAAGCGCGCTTTTACTTATGGTAGCTAAGAGGTAATTTTTCTACAAAAACCTGCCATTTAAAGCAAAAACAGTGGCATAAATTTACATCCTTTTGTAGTATAACTTAAACTAAAAATACATGAAAACTCAAAATCAAACACCGGAAAAACGCAACTCGCCTGAAGTTGGAAAAAATCAAACTAAAGCATCGTCGAAACGCACTGAAGATGAAAAATTAGGTTCAAAAAAAACAATGCAAGCTGATGAAAAAAACAAAGCCAACAAAGGAGCTACAAAACACTAATAAATAGTGCCTTATTTAAATTGTAAAAAAAAGGATTCGTTTAATTTCGAGTCCTTTTACTTTAACAAATAATTAACTAAAAACATCCCTATATTTGTTAGACTATAGTTTACGGATTTAACCCTACGTATAGTTAACTATTGGGATATGAGCGATAAAAAATACATTATGTTAGCGGATGATGATTTGGATGACAGGATGTTATTTGAAGAAGCTTTAAACGAAATTAACAATACTATAAAAGTACTTTTATCAATTGATGGTGTGCAATTAATGGAAACTTTGCATGAAATTACCCCATTAAAACCTAACATTGTTTTTTTAGACATTAACATGCCAAAAAAAAATGGGTTTGAGTGTTTGGAGCAAATTAGATTATCGCCGGCATTGAAAGATATACCGGTTATTATATATTCTACCTGTTCGCATATGGATACCATACATAAAGCTTTTAAAGGCGGGGCAAATTATTTTATAAGAAAACCGGATAATTTTGCATCGTTAAAAAATTTACTTAAAAAAGTATTAAGTATGAATTTTGAATTAATGCATACCAAAATTACTTTAGATACATTTGTTATTACATTGTAATAACAAGCTTAGTTACTCTCTACCAAACCATTATTAAGCTAAACATACGGGCAAATTACTACCCATATATTTAAGCATAGTTAGCTATGTGCCTGTTTATTATATGGCACAAAATTCTAAGCTATAAGTAAAAAACTTATTATGGAAGCAACAGAAACCTTTGAGAGAAAAGAAATGAAAACTCTTATAGAATGTATTGATGTAATTACAAAACGTGGATACAAAACCAGCTTTTTGGGATTAAATGATAATAAGATAAAAGGTGAGCGAGAAAAACCATACAGTCCGTATGAAGTAAAAATAACGAACTTTTATAGATTCGAAGGGGATTCGGACCCGGGAGATAGTTCTATTTTATATGTTATTGAAACCAATGATGGAGACAAAGGGTACTTAACTAATGCCTATGGCCCTTATGCCGACACGAAGGTTTCAACCTTTATAGATAGTGTTGAGGAAATTGAAAAAAATGCAACGAACAGAAAACCATCTTTTTGGAGAAAAGTAAAAAACGTATTTAGTTAATTACTAAAACAGTAAAACTAAAAAGCCTCAAATAATTTGAGGCTTTTTAGTTTTACTGTTATTTACTGTTGTCAATATTGATTTAGGCAGCAACTTCGGCTGTTTCTTTTCTGAAATTTTTGTTTGGGATCTTTAATTCATCGCGATACTTGGCAATTGTTCTGCGAGATATAACGTAATTTTTTTCTTCCATTAATTTTACAATTTCTTCATCGCTTAATGGTTTAGATTTGTCTTCTGCTTTTATGTAATCAACTAAGGTTTCTTTAATTTTATTTGTGCTAATAATTTCGCCATTAGAATCGGTCATGCCTTGAACAAACAAATCTTTAATTAAAATATTGCCTATAGAGGTTGAAATGTATTTGCTATTAGCAATGCGAGATACGGTTGAAATCTCTGAGCCAATTTCGTCAGCAATGTTTTTAAGAATCATTGCTTTCAAATCGTTTTTATTGCCGGTAATAAAAAATTGCTTTTGATGTTTTACAATTGCTTTAGCTACTAAAACCATCATGCTTTCGCGTTGCTGAAGTGCCTCGATAAACCATTTAGCGCTTTCAACTTTATCTCTAATAAACGAAGAAGCTTCTTTTAAACTTTTATCTTTTGATTTTGAATACTCGTTTAACATCTCGGTATACTCTTCGCTAATTTTAAGTGCCGGCTGTTTTGCCTGGTTTAAAAACAGCTCCACATTATTTCCATCAACCACAACTGTAAAATCGGGTATAATGGTAACAGCGGTATTTGAACTTTCGTATGTGTTACCGGCAGGTTTAGGGTTTAATGATTTTATTTCATCTAAGGCATCTGTAAATTCTTCTTCCGTAATTTTTAAAGAACTCCTAATTAAATCGAATTTTTTGGTAGAAAGCTCGGGCATAAAATCCTTAACTATTTTGCCGGCATTAAACGTATCTTTAGTTTTTATTTTTTTTGCTTTTAACTGCAATAACAAACACTCCTGTAAATTTTTTGCCGCAATACCGGCAGGTTCAAATTGTTTAATTTTATTTAGAACCACGTTTAATTCATTTTCGCTAATGATAATATTGTGTTGAAATGATAATTCATCAGCCAACTCACTACTATCTTTTCTTAAATATCCATCATCATCTAACGATTCGATAAGATATGTGCCTAACTGTTTTTCTTTTTCGGAAATTGTAAGCATGTTTAATTGAGCAATTAAACCACTTGTAAAATGGTTGCTTTCTACAATAACTTGCTCTCTTTTATCTTCTTCGCTCGCATTATTATTTACTTCATATTTATAGTCATCTAATGAATCTCTATCCATATAATCGGTATAATCATAATCTTCGCCTAATTTGCCTTCGCTAACAAAATCTTCATCCGGTTCATCCTTGTTTTCAGCTTGCGCATCTTCTTCGTTAGTATTCTGTTCTACATCATACTCTAAAGCGGGGTTAATTGCCATTTCGTTAGCTATGTATTGTTCTAACTCAACGGTGTGTAAAGACACAATATTGAAAAGCTGAATTTGTTTAAAAGTCAGCTTTTGTGTTTGTTTTTGCGACTGAGTTTGAAAGATTGCCATACAATAAGTGATTTAGTTAAAAACTATGTTGTTTAAAATCAAAATGCAACTTTTTACTAATCTTAAAATTTATTTCCTCTAATTAACCCATACTGTGCTAATAATAGTGCCAAATTTTAAATGAAATTAAACAACTGATAATTAGCTGATTAAAATTTTGTATATTTATATGAGTGGGTAATTATTTCCGCACTTATTTAATTGTTGAGGAAAAAAAATAATCGGTAAAAATAAATTAAGTTAATAAGGGCTAATATGATACAAACAAATTTTGTGCTTAAAACTATCAGCTAATTTTTACGGCACTTAATTTGCATATAATTAGGTCAGAAGAAAAAACAGAAATTAATTTGCTAAATTATATTAAAGGTTAGTTTTTTATTAATAAAATTCATCAATTTTGTTTCAAGTAGTAAATTTTAACTTAAACAGAGGGTAGCGTATATGGAAAGTGTTTTAATTATAGATGATGACAAAGACCTTTGCCTGCTTTTAAGTAGATTTTTAATTAAAAATGGGTTTGAGGTAAATATTTCGAATACGGGCAAATCGGCTATTGAGTACATAAGTAACCATAAGCCCGATATAGTGCTTTGCGATTTTAGGTTAGAGGATATGACGGGCAAGGACATTTTATCGAAAATAAAAGAGCTTCACCCCCATTTGCCGGTAATTATAATGACCGGCTATAGCGATGTAAGAATGGCTGTAACCATTATGAAATTAGGGGCGTACGATTATATTACAAAACCCCTTTTACCCGAGGAAATTTTATTGACGCTGAAAGGAGCTTTAACAAACCAACAAAAAGAGGATAAAGAAGCATTAGCCGAAACGACTGATAAACCAAATGACCATACTAATGCAAAGTCCACTAAAAAAACAAAAGGAAAATACATTTTTGGTAACAGCGATGCCTTTAAAGTTATTTTAAACCAAATTGGTTTGGTGGCTCCTACTAATTATAGTATTATTATTTATGGAGAGAGTGGCAGCGGAAAAGAATCGATTGCGAGCGAAATACATAATAATAGTAAACGCCGTAACCAACCTTTTGTTGCCATTGACTGTGGAGCCATGTCGAAAGAGTTGGCGGCCAGTGAATTATTTGGGCACGAAAAAGGAGCTTTTACCGGTGCAGTAAACCAAAAAGCAGGCAGTTTTGAAAGAGCCAACGGTGGCACTATTTTTTTGGATGAGATAGCTAATTTACCTTATGATATACAAGTGATGTTGTTACGCGTGGTACAGGAACGTAAAATGCGACGCGTTGGAGGAGTTAGAGATATTGATTTAGATGTTAGAATTATTGTAGCGAGTAACGAACGCCTATCAGAATCGGCTAAAAAAGGGCAGTTTAGAGAAGATTTATACCACCGGTTTAACGAATTTAGTATTGATATACCACCTTTAAAAGGTCGTAATGAGGATATAAAATTATTTGCTGAATTCTTTTTAAATAAAACAAACCAAGAATTAGATAAATCGATTGAAGGTTTTAGCCTGGATGTTTTGAAAATATTTTACCAATATGGTTGGCCGGGCAACCTGAGAGAATTAAATAATGTGGTTAAAAAAGCTACTCTGTTAACATCCGGTAAGCAAATTGAAGTAGGGTCGCTGCCTTTTGAAATTACTAATTTTGAAAAATTAAATTTTGAAGATGCGCAGGACAACCAAGCTACCTCAACACAATATGCACCTAAAAAAAATATTGAAGTAAGCGAGCAGGGAATGAAATATGCCAGCATTGATGCCGAGTTTGAGTTAATTGTTGAAGCACTAAAAAAATGTAATTATAATAAAAGCAAAGCAGCTTTGTTGCTTAATATAGATAGGAAAACTTTATACAATAAAATGAAGCAGCATAAAGAGTTTACTGAAAATATGTAACCCTTATAATTTTTGAAAATTGAAACGTAGACTTTTTTCCTCACGTGGAAAAAAATACACACTTTTCAGAAAAAAATGATGGTTACATTATTGCTACTAAAATTACAGAAAGAAGTAATTTCCATGTTTTAATTCCCCAACCAACCTTATGCACGATCTTAAAATTTTAATTATTGATGATGATGAGGATGATTACTTTATTACGTCGCAATATTTAGAAGAAATTACAGAGTTTAACATTACGTGCAACTGGTGCTTTAAAATAGAAGAAGCCTTAGTAAAATTAGCTCAAAATAATTACGATGCCTATTTTATTGATTACCGTTTAGGTGCCGAAACAGGCTTGGAGGTTTTAAAAGAAGCCATAAGCAAAGGATGTGTTAAACCAGTAATTTTATTAACAGGTAAAGGAAACGCACAAATTGATAGATTGGCCGTTGAAAATGGTGCCTACGATTATTTAATTAAAGGTGAGCTTAATGCCGAAATACTTGAACGAAGTTTACGATACGCGCTTGAACGATTTAAAAGTTTTAAGCTAATTAATGATAACGAAAAAAAATACAGATTACTTTTTGAAAATGCCATAAGCTTTATTTTTACCTGCGACTCGGCTTTGAATTTTACCGAGTGCAACCCCGCCTGTACTTATTTATTGGGATATAAACCCGAAGAGTTAAAAAATAAATCGTTACTTGATTTTATTTCGGCAAAAGACCAGCCTATCATAAAAGAGTTGGTAAATGAGAAAAAAAACATACAGAATTTAAGTGTAGAGCTTGTATCTAAACCATTAGGTACCATGCTTGCTAACTTATCTATAGCTTATTTTGATATACCCAATCAGCAATCGTATTGGCAAGGCATTATTTTAGATGAAACAATTAGAACGCAGGCAGAACAAGCCAAACTACAAAAAGAAAAACTTGAAGCCACCTACCGATTAGTAAGAACCCTGGCACACGAAATTAGAAACCCCTTAGCTAATATTAGTTTATCGCTTGATGGGATAGAAGAAAAAAAAATAGAGAGTCAAAATCTTTTTATTGATATCATAAAAAGAAGTTCGGCAAGGATAAACTCCATTATTACCGAATTACTGCAATCATCTAAAGCAATAGAACTAAAGTTAGAATCAGTTGATATTGTTGAAGTTGTGAAAGATGTTATAGAAATTGCCGATGACAGAATTAAATTAAAAAATATAGCCGTAGAAGTTTTTTTTCCTACGCACCCAATTATTAAAAATGTAGATGTAGAAAAAATATCTATTTCGATTTTAAATTTAATACTGAATGCCGTTGAAGCCATGGAAGCCGATACCGGCAAATTATATGTTGGCGTTAAACAAACGCTCGATTGTACCCAGATATTAATAAAAGATACAGGGTCGGGTATAAGCGAGGAGAATTTAAAAAAATTATTTGAACCCTATTTTACTACCAAAAAAAATGGCATGGGCTTAGGCCTGGTATCAACCCTTAATATTATTAAATCACACAAGGCAGATATTAAAGTAGAGTCGAAAGAAAATGCAGGCACTACATTTATTATTTCGTTTCCCAACTTATAGTTGGGCATATACTTCTACACATTTCCCCACTCTCAATTAAAAAACTTAACCCTTAAATTGGTATAGTTATTTAGCATTATTAACTGTACCATTAATTATTTAGTTAGTTGGTTTTAGGACATAACACGGGATATTTTATTGGTGATAGCCATTATAACTGTGCTGTTACGAAATATACAAGGAAGAAAAGTACTTTAATTATTATTTGGCAGTACGCCAACCTATTTATGCATAAAAATGGAAGTAAATTTTAAAATACCTTTTTATGCTAAAATAGCATTGATTTCAATTTGCATTTCGGCAGGTTTATTTTTCATGGCTGTTGGCAGACATATTATGATACCGGTTATATACGCGGCTATGGCAGCTATTTTATTAAACCCCTTAGTTAACTTTTTATTAAAAAAAGGGTTCAATAAAATTATGGCCATTTTTATTATTGTAGTTCTTGCATCCTTACTAACACTTAGTATTATTTATATTATTTCATCTCAGGTAGCAGTATTTTATGAAACATATCCGCAATTAAGAGCAAAATTTACCGCTATAAGCAACAATTCTATTTATTGGGTTTCTGAAAAATTTAAAATACCAGAAACAAACGTTCATTTAAAATTACAAGAAGTGCAGAGTGAAGTAATGCGTAATGTAGAGATAGGTGAAAGACTAACCGAAGCCGGACGAGCCGTTATGGTTGGCGTTTTATTACCTGTTTATTTATTTATGATACTTTATTACAAGCCATTACTGCTGGAGTTTATCAGAAAACTTTTTCGGGTAGAGCATCATATAGTAGTTACAGAAGTGTTGAACAACATAAAAAAAATTATTCATAGTTATTTAGTGGGGCTTTTTTTTTTGAAATGATAATTGTTGCTGTATTAAATTCGGCAGGGCTTTTATTATTAGGAATTGATTACGCTATTTTATTGGGTGTAATTGGAGCGGTGATAAACATTATCCCCTATTTGGGTGGCATTATAGCCATAGCCTTACCTATGATTATTGCTTTTGTAACCAAAGATTCGGTAAGCTATACTGTTTTTGTTTTTTTAATATATATACTTATTCAGTTTATAGATAACCACTATTTAATTCCCAACATCGTTGCATCGAGAGTACAACTTAATGCCCTTATATCAGTTATTATTG
>JABDDQ010000046.1 GCA_013287545.1 Bacteroidota bacterium
CTTTATTCCAAATAGAAAAAGTTTCTTTCGGGTTTTTAGAAAAACCAAAATCATTAGCGCGGGTAAAAAATTGTTCCGCACCATCTACTCTGCGTGCAGCCAAAAACTCTTGTGTGCGGATTAAACCTAATGGTTCGCCCTGCTCTTTACCAATTAAATTTTGTCCACCGTCGCCGCGTGTAAGTGATAAGTAACCGGTTCTTAAATTTCTTTCCTTAGCTAAATAACCTTCGACATAAATATTTATGATTTGAATTTAAAAATAGAAAGAGGATTGGTTTATAAATATACCGACCCTGTAAAAGGAGAAGTGTACCGACCATTTGAAATTTTACCACCTGCCACCATTAACATTTCTGATAAGGTGTTTGTGTTTAGTTCAGATAGTCCTAAAGATATTATGTTTACGGTAAAAGCTAACGCAGCTAATGTAAGTGGCAGCGTGCAATTAAAAGCACCCGAAGGCTGGGCCGTACAGATTAAAAACCCAGACTTTAAACTAGTTGCCACCGGAGATGAAGCTATTGTAGAAGCTACCGTTACTCCTAAAAAAAATAGCACAGATGGCAAGCTACAAGCCATGTTAAACATTGGTGGGACTACCTATACAAAAAGCATTAAGCGCATTGAGTACGACCATATACCGTATCAGTTTATTTTAAGTGATGCAGAAGCAGGCCTTGTACATGTAGATTTAAAAAAGACAGGAAACGTTATTGGATATATTCAGGGTGCAGGAGATGATGTACCGGTATGTTTAAAACAAATTGGTTATGAAGTTACTATACTGACAGATGAGTTATTAGCAAAAGAAAATTTAGCTAAATACAATTGCATTGTAACCGGTGTACGTGCTTATAACACCAACGAGCGTTTACAGATTTATTACACCAAGTTAATGGACTACGTAAAAAACGGAGGAAATTTAGTTGTGCAGTATAACACCAATAGTCGTATTGGGCCTGTGGGAACTAAAGTAGGGCCTTATCCGTTTACTATTTCGAGAGATAGGGTTACAGATGATAATGCAGAGATGCGTTTTGTAAATCCTAAGCATTCTGTTTTAAACTTCCCTAACATTATTACACAAAAAGATTTTGAAGGATGGGTACAAGAACGAGGCATTTATTTTGCCAGCGATATAGATAAAAATTATGAAACTATATTTTCTATTAACGACCCTGATGAAAAAGCCAGTGAAGGAAGCTTAATTGTAGGCAAATACGGAAAAGGAAATTTTGTGTATACAGGCTTAGTGTTTTTTCGTGAACTACCTGCGGGTGTTCCGGGGGCTTATCGTTTGTTTGCAAACTTACTTAGCATACCAACTAATAAATAATGCAGGAAGAAAAACTTTCTACAAGTAAAAAATGGCGTAATGTCTATGTGTTAGTTATTGGCACATTAGTTTTGCTTATTATTTTCTTTTACTTTTTTACCAAACAATTTGCATGAGTATATTAGATTGGTTTGTACTTATTATAACATTACTTGCCGTAATCACGTATGGCATATATAAAAGTAAAAGCGAAAAAACGTTAGACGGTTATTTTAAAAGCAGCAACTCCATGAGTTGGTTTTTAATTTTACTTTCTATTATGGGCACGCAGGCAAGTGCCATTACATTTTTATCAGCACCCGGGCAAGCCTATACCGATGGAATGCGTTTTGTGCAATATTATTTTGGCTTACCCTTAGCTATGGTGGTGCTGTGTGTAACCTTTATTCCCATCTATCATAAATTAAAAGTTTATACCGCATACGAATTTTTAGAACAACGATTTGATTTAAAAACACGAGCCTTAGCTTCTGTTTTGTTTTTAATTCAGCGGGCTTTATCAACAGGCATTAGCATTTATGCACCTTCTATAATTTTGTCTTCTTTATTGGGATGGAATATTTATTATACCAATTTAGTTATGGGTGGTTTTTTAATTATTTATACCGTTAGCGGTGGTACTAAAGCTGTTACCTATACACAAATGCAGCAGTTGCTTATTGTTTTTATAGGCATGTTTTTAGCAGGTTATATGGTTGTACACATGTTGCCACCAAACGTTAGTTTTTATGATGCTTTACATGTAGCCGGTAAAATGGGGAAACTAAATGTTATTGAAACAAAAATTGATGTTACCGACTCGCATTGGTGGAAAGACAAATACAATATATGGAGTGGTTTAATTGGAGGTTTTTTTCTGGCACTATCTTATTTTGGAACTGACCAATCGCAAGTAGGAAGATACTTAACCGCAAAAAACACTAAAGAAAGTAGAATTGGTTTATTAATGAATGGCTTGGTAAAAGTACCCATGCAATTTTTAATTTTGATGGTAGGTAGTTTGGTTTTTGTATTCTATATGTTTTACCAATCGCCTGTTTTCTTTAACCAAAAAGAGGTGGAGAAAGTTTTAGCTACTGATTATAAAACCTCGTTTATAAATCTACAAGCCAAAAACGATTCATTAAACAACATCAAACAAATTCAAACGCATCAATTGGTAGATGCCATACATCAAAAAAATGACATACAAATTCGAAACACTCAAGCTTCTTTAAAGGAAATAGATAAGCAAACAAAGGTTATACGGGCAGATGCTGTTGCGGTAATGAAAAAGGCCGATAAAACTGCCGATACAAATGATACCAATTACATATTTCTATATTTTGTTGTACAAAACCTTCCGCGCGGGTTGATAGGCTTATTAATTGCCATGATATTTTTAGCGGCCTGGGGCAGTATTGCGGCAGCCTTAAATTCATTAGCATCTACTACTGTAATTGATTTGTATAAGCGCATGTGGGTAAAAGAACAAACCGAAACACACTACTTTAAAGCATCGCGCTGGTTTACCTTTGGCTGGGGGCTTTTTTGTATTGCTACTGCTATGTTTGCCAGCAAACTGGGTAGTTTAATTGAAGCCGTTAATGTATTAGGTTCTTTATTTTATGGTACCATTCTGGGCATTTTTTTAGTGGCCTTTTACATGAAAAAAGTTGGTGGTAAAGCCGTTTTTTATGCCGCAGTAACTACAGAGGTTTTTGTTATAGCTATTTACATAGCCGATGTTATTTCTTTTTTATGGCTTAATGTTATAGGTTGTTTATTGGTGATGGGATTTGCTTTTGTTTTACAGAAATTGTTACAAAACAAAAAAGCCCCGTACTAATACGAGGCTTTCTTTATAAATTTTTCTACTCTTATTTATTATCAGCCATTAGCTTTTTAGCCATGGCTATATAATCATCATTTTTAGCTTCGGTAGCCGATACAATTGTTTTTTCTGCATAAGCTTTACCGTTTACTTTATCGCCTTGTTTGTAAGCAATTTTTGCTTTTAACAACATCATATAAAATGCTTTTGGGTTTTGCTCTAAAGCTTTATCAACCCAAGCTGATGCTTGTTTTAAGTCTTTATTATTGTCATAATAATAACTTGCTGCTTGAAAATACGGACGGTTATCGTTAGTAACCGAAGCATCAATGTTTTTCATCACTTTAGCATCGATGTCAGCAGAAAGCTTCATGTTAATGCGTGTATTTTCCCATAACAATTCAATGTTTGCCGTAGTAGGCATAACATCTCCTAAATTAATAGTAAGTGATTCTACTTTACCGGTTAAAGCAACCGGTTTTACTTTAAAACGTAAAACTTCGTTTTCTTGTTTGTAATCAGCTACGTTACCACCTAAAGTAAGGTCTTTGTATAACATAATATCCCAGCTATCTTTATTAGGAATAGTATATAAACCGTAAGTGCCTGCTTTTACATCGTTACCTTCTAATTTTACATCATCAGAAAAAGTAATTTTTGTAGTAGCATTAGCACCTGTACGCCAAATTTTCCCGTAAGGAACTACATCACCAAATATAACACGTCCTTTAGCTGCAGGACGAGAGTACTCGATAGTTACATCGCCTAAAGCAAAATTTTGTTTTACGGTTTGTGATGGGCTTGGTGCCGGTACTTTTAATTGTTGTGCTTGTGTGTTTAGGCTACCAAGGCTTAATGCTGCAATAGCCATTGCGCTAATTATTTTTTTTGTTTTAATCATAGTGATTTATTTGGTTTAGTTATTATGCTTGTTTGGTTTAAACGCCGACAAAGGTATAAGATTTTTAAAACCATTTTTGGTTTTTATACACTATCAAATTTTAAAAGATTGTTATCATTCCGAAAGTTGGAATTTACTTTTTTATGTTAATTTTAATCAAAATTTCCCTATGTTTTTAAATCGTATAAAATGGATGGCTGTTGGTGCAGCTATTGTTGTAATTGGCACCTATGTTTTTAATTCGAAAGATATTTTAAAAAAACTTACCGGTTCAAATAAATTTGGAACTGAACAAAATAAAATAAATCCGGAGTTTGCGCAATATATATCAGCCTTTACAACAGGTTATATTTCTTCAGGTTCTACCATAAAAATAAAATTTGCCTCAGAACTTCAACAAAGTGTTGAATTAAATACACCCGTACAAGAAAAACTTTTTTCTTTTGAACCGGAAATTGCCGGCGATGCTGTTTGGATTGATGGACAAACTATTGAGTTTAGGCCTAAGGAGCGTTTAGCAGCAGGGCAGTTGTTTAAATCCTCATTTCATTTAAATAAATTATTAGACGTAAAAAAAGAGTTGAAGGAGTTTGACTTTTTGTTTCAGGTAGTAAAGCAATCAGCACGAGTTGAAGTAAATAATATTAAATGTTACAATAATTCAGACTTTAGTTATTATAGGTTAAGCGGCGTAGTTTCTACCGCTGATTATGCCGAAGCTACAAAAGTAGAGCAAATACTAAATGCCAAATACGGCACAAAAAACCCAAACATAAAATGGACACATAACGATAAACTAACTATTCATAAATTTTATATTGATAGCATTGAACGTGGTACTTTACTGACATCTAAACTTGCACTAAACTGGGATGCAAAACCTTTAAACACAGAGTATACCGGAGCCTTGGAATTTGAAATTCCGGCAAAAAATAAATTTACTTTATTAGATGTAAAGGTTGTAAACGATAACGAACAACATGTACAAATAACTTTTTCTAACCCCATAGAATCTTCACAATCTATGGAAGGAATTATTCGCTTAGCAGAGCTAAAAGATGTGAAATATGTTATTGATAATAACCAGGTTTTAGTTTACCCGACCAATATAAAAGAAGGGTCGTATAAATTAACCATTGATGAATCGGTGCGTGATGCTAAAGGAAAAAAATTGGGCCAAACATCAGAACATAATGTAGTATTTGAAGCCATAAAACCTGCCGTAAAATTGGTTGGTAAAGGTGTTATTCTGCCCTCATCAAGTAATTTAACGATGTCTTTTGAAGCTGTAAACTTAAGATCAATTGATGTGCGTATTATTAAAATCTATGAAAACAACATTTTACAATTTCTTCAAACAAACGACCTTGGCGGTGAAAGTGAACTTGCACGCGTAGGAAAAAAAGTAATTGATAAAACCATTAATCTTGGCATCACTAATCCGGCAGATTTTGGTCGTTGGAAAAAATTCTCGCTTGATTTAAACAGTTTAATAAAAACCGAACCAGGCGCCATTTATCATATTGTGTTGAGTTTTAAAAAATCGTATTCAACCTATCCTTGCGCAGGAAATTCCGTAGATGATAAAGCAGAAATGGAACAGATTAAAGAACCGGAAGAAGATGCAAACGAGTTTTCATCAGGTTATTATTATAGCGATAATTACTATGATTACAGCAGTGAAGATGGAGAAGACCCATACGACTGGAAAGAGCGTGAAAACCCGTGCAATAGTGCCTATTATAGAAACACGTATGAAAGAAATGTATCGAGAAACCTATTGGCATCCGACCTTGCGCTTACTGTAAAAAAAGGAAATGACGGAAGTTTTTTTGTAGCAGCTTCTAACTTAGTAAGTACCGAACCTATGAGTGGTACAAGTATAGAGCTATACGATTATCAGCAACAATTAATTACTTCAGCTCAAACAAATAGCGATGGACAAACTTTTATTACCCCTACACGTAAACCTTATTTTATTATTGCTAAAAATAAAGACCATCGTGCTTATGTGAAATTAGATGATGGTGCAACCTTATCACTTAGTATGTATGATGTTGCGGGCGATGCCGTACAAAAAGGGTTGAAAGGATTTATTTATGGAGAACGCGGCGTGTGGCGCCCGGGCGATACGATGTTCCTTACTTTTATTTTAGAAGATAAATTAAAATCGTTGCCAACTAACCACCCGGTTATGTTTGAGCTATATAATCCACAAGGGCAATTATACCGCAAACAATTAGCTGCTAAAAGTGTTGAAGGTTTTTACAATTTTACAACTATAACTGATAAAAATGCACCAACCGGAAATTGGAATGCGCAAGTAAAAGTAGGTTCGGTTGTGTTTACTAAAAACATTCGGATAGAAACTATTATGCCTAATCGTTTAAAAATAAATGTAAACGTAGGCGATAATCAATTGATAAAAGGAGATGAAAATATTACATTATATACAGCATGGCTTACAGGTGCTGTTGCACATAATTTGCAGGCTAATGTAGCCGTAGCACTTTCGGCAACCAGCACCCAATTTGCCAAGTATACTGATTATACTTTTGATGACCCGACTATTCGTTTCGAATCGGAAAGTATAAATTTATTTGATGGGAAAGTAGATAATAATGGTGATGCCAATTTTCCTTGTAAATTAGAAACAAAAACAAATGCACCCGGTATGCTTAAAGCAAATTTTGCTACGCGTGTGTATGAGCAAGGCGGTGCGTTTAGCGTAGACAGGTTCTCTATTAATTACTCTCCATATGATTTTTACGCCGGCATTCGTTTACCCGATGGGGAAGCCAATACCGGAATTTTATATACAAATAAAGATAATACTATAAATGTTGCCACGGTTGATTACAAAGGCAATCCGGTATCTCGTTCGCACATGCGCATGGAGCTTTATAAATTAGAGTGGCGCTGGTGGTGGGAACAGTATCAGGACGAGTTAGCTAATTACAGCATGGATGATTATCATAAACCGGTTAAGATTGAGGAATTTTCTACCAGCGGCGGAACGGCAAAAATTAAACTCAACATTAAAGAAGAAGATTGGGGACGTTATTTAATTCGTATTGTAGATGTAGATGGTGGGCATTCAACCTCAGCAACTACTTACTTTGATTGGTCGAACTGGATGGAACGTCAGGGTGGCGACAATAAAGTAATTGCCAGCATGCTGCATTTTACAACCGATAAACCTTCGTATAAAACAGAAGAAGAAGTTAGTGTTACCATTCCTTCTCCACAAGGTGGGCGAGCTTTAGTAACCATAGAAACAGGTAGCAGAGTGCTACAAGCACATTGGTTAGAAACTGCCAAAGGTAACACGGTGTTTAAATTTAAAGTAACGCCTGAAATGGCTCCTAATATTTATGTGCATGTATCTTTAATTCAGCCACACGCGCAAACAAAAAATGATTTACCTATTCGTTTATATGGTGTTGTGCCTGTAATTATTGATGACCCCGAAACACATTTGCGCCCAACCATAACTATGCCTGCAACACTTGTGCCCGAAGGAATGGCAAGCATTACCGTTGGAGAAGAAAATAACAAAGAAATGGTTTATACACTTGCTGTGGTAGATGAAGGCTTGTTAGACATTACGCGTTTTAAAACTCCTGACCCATGGAATTATTTTTACGCACGCGAAGCGCTGGGTGTAAAAACATGGGATATATATGATTATGTAATTGGTGCTTACGGGGGCGAGTTAGAACGAATTTTAAGCATTGGTGGGGATGGAAGTGAGCTTAGTAAAGATGGCGCAAAAGCAAATCGTTTTAAACCGATGGTTAAATTTTTTGGCCCCTATCATATTAAAAAAGGAGAAAAGAAAACTACCACTTTTAAAATGCCTATGTATGTTGGGTCGGTGCGCACTATGGTAATTGCAGGTTACAACGCAGCTTATGGTTCGGCAGAAAAAACTACTCCGGTGAAAAGTCCGTTAATGATTTTAGGAACCTTACCACGTGTGCTAAGTACGGATGAAGAAGTAAAACTTCCCGTATCGGTTTTTGGTGGTGATAAAAACATAGGCAACGTAACGGTAAAAGTTGAAACAAATGGTTACGTGCAACTTGTTGGCGAAACATCAAAAATAATTTCAGTTAATAAGAACGATGAAAAATTAGTAAGCTTCGATTTAAAAGTAAAACGTCAATTAGGAATTGCCAAAGTAAAAATAGTGGCTTCGGGTGGCGGTGTACAAACATCGTATGAAATGGAACTGGATGTACGAAATCCAAATCCATATCAAACTGATGGAAAAGATTTTTATGTAGATGCAGGGAAGGAGTTAAAAAACAACTATGCAGCTATTGGCATAAATGGCTCTAATAGCGGCGTTATCGAGTTATCTACTATTCCACCGGTTAATTTAGATGAACGTTTAAATTATTTAATTACGTATCCGCATGGTTGTGTAGAGCAAACCACATCAGGTGCTTTTGCACAATTATATTTAGACGAAATAATTTCATTGACAGATAGCAAAAAAGCAGCAACAGAAAATAATATTAAAGCAGGCATTAACATGTTGCGTAAGTTTCAATTAAATAGTGGCGCGTTATCTTATTGGCCCGGCGCTAATGATGCTAATGATTGGGGAACAACCTACGCCGGTCATTTTATGCTTGCTGCCGAGAAGAAGGGATATACACTTCCGGCAGGTTTTAAACAAGCATGGGTTAAATATCAGCAGAATGCAGCCTTTAATTGGGAGCCTGCAAGGGCTACTTATTATAATGATGACATTATACAGGCCTATCGTTTATATACACTGGCATTAGCTAACCAACCAGCCATGAGTGCCATGAACCGTTTGCGCGAGTTTAAAAATTTATCGATACAGGCACGCTGGCGTTTGGCAGCAGCTTATGCAATTGCAGGACAAGAAGATGAGGCAGAAAAATTAATTAATAACACCACCTATCAAATTGCACCGTATCAAATAAACTACTACACGTTTGGATCTGCAGAGCGTGATGAAGCGATGATTTTAGAAACTATTTGTTTGTTAAACAAAAAACAAATTGCGTATAATTCTATTAAACAAGTAGCAAGTGCCTTATCTTCAAAATCGTGGATGAGTACACAATCTACCGCCTACTCGTTAGTGGCGGTTTCAGCATTTATTAAAAAATACGGAAGCTCATCGGCTATGCAAGCAGAATGTTTTGTTAACGGAAAAAAAGTTGACATAAAAGGAAATAGTGCGCTTACACAAATTTCACTGGACTATAAATCTTCTTCTACAGGAAATTTCTCAGTTAAAAATAACGGCAAAGGGGTTTTATACGTTAGAGTTACCAATCGTGGTAAACCTGCTGTAGGAAATGAAACAGAAGCTTCGCAGAATTTAGTTTCTACCGTTACTTACAGAGATTTGGCCGGACAAGAAATTGACCCAACCGAATTACAACAAGGCACCGATTTTATGATGGAGGTTGTGGTGAAAAATCCGGGCATGCAGGGCAATTACAAAAACATGGCTTTAATACGTTATATTCCGTCGGGTTGGGAAATTCATAATACGCGTTTGGATGATAATGAGGCCACATTAAAAAATTCAGCTTACACCTATCAGGATATTAGAGATGACAGGGTGTTTACGTATTTTGATTTGAATGCCAACGAAAGTAAAAAGTTTACCATTTTACTTAACTCAAGTTATGCAGGTAAATATTATTTACCGGGTGTAAATATTGAGGCCATGTATGATAATAGTGTTTATTCTCGGAAAAAAGGACAATGGATAAAAGTGGTAAAACAAACACAGCAAGGTGTTGCAGCAAAATAAATTTATTGCTTTTATAAAGCGAAGAAAATATTTTTTGTTGGTTTTTGTTGGTTTACTGGTTTTATATATAAGCTGGTTACCAAAAAAATTATTTACCGACCCCTATAGTACTATTATATATGATGAGCATAATGAATTGTTAGGTGCTCACATTGCAAAAGATGGTCAGTGGCGATTTCCTTATAGTGATAGTGTACCCGATAAATTTAAAACCTGCATTATTTTTTTTGAAGACGAATATTTTCATCGTCACATAGGTATAAATCCTGTTTCACTTTCAAAAGCATTTGTAAAAAACAATAAATCGGGTAAAATAAAAAGCGGGGGCAGTACCCTAACCATGCAAGTTGCACGTTTAATGCGAAAAAATAAAAGTCGCACTTATTGGGAAAAGTTTATTGAAATTCTTTTAGCTTTTCGCATTGAGTTGTCGTATAAAAAAAATTCTATCTTAAACATATACGCTTGTCACGCTCCCTTTGGCAGTAATGTAGTTGGTTTACATGCAGCATCATGGCGCTACTTTGGGCGCAGCCCAAATAAATTATCGTGGGCAGAGTGTGCTCTGCTTGCCGTTTTACCCAATGCACCTTCGCTAATTTATCCGGGCAAAAACCATCAAGCTTTATTAAATAAACGAAACAGGTTACTCAAAAAACTGTATGATAATAAAGTAATAGATGAATCAACCTACCATCTTTCATTGGAAGAAAGCATTCCTGAAAAAGCATTCGCTATTCCACAATATAGTCCGCATTTATTAGCAAGAGCCGCAAATGAAAATGGCGTAGGAAACATTTATTTTTCTACACTCAATAAAAACCTGCAACAACAAATTAATGCAGCATTAAATAACCATATACAAACACTTTCGGCTAATGGCATTTATAACGCAGGTGCACTTGTTATAGAAACCGAAACAGGTAAAGTGCTTGCTTATGTAGGTAATAGTTTTTCATTAAACAACGAGCATGATAATTATGTAGATGTTGTTTCTGCACCGCGTAGTACCGGCAGTATACTCAAACCTTTTTTATATGCCGGTATGCTTAACGATTCTAAAATTTTACCGACCATGTTGCTAGAAGACATTCCCATGCAAATGGGGTCGTATGCGCCTAAAAATTTTAACCTTACCTATGATGGTTTGGTACCTGCTAACATAGCATTGGCTCGTTCGCTTAACGTACCGGCTGTAAAAATGTTACAAGAGTATGGCGTAGCTCGTTTTCAATATCAGTTACAAAAATTAGGGTTTAAAAATTTTACTAAGCCAGCATCACATTACGGACTATCATTAATATTAGGTGGAGGTGAAGCTACTTTGTGGGATGTTGCGTCAGCTTATGCTTCTATGGGGCGAACATTATCTCACTATACAAATTACACGGGTAAGTACGATGCCAACGATTACCACGATGCCATTTATCTTCAACCAAAAGAAGAAACAAAAAAATCAATTCAAAAAAATAGTTTGCTAAGTGCCGGAAGTATTTGGTGTACGTTTAATGCCATGACTGAGTTAGCTCGACCCGAAGATTATGTGAGTTGGTCACGCTTTCTTTCATCGAACCGAATTGCGTGGAAAACCGGTACCAGCTTTGGTTTTAGAGATGCCTGGGCCGTTGGCGTAAATGCAAAATACACTATTGCTGTTTGGATTGGAAATGCAGATGGAGAAGGTCGACCAGGATTAACCGGAATTAGCGCCGCCGCACCACTCATGTTTGCTATTTTTAATTTATTACCATCGCACACTTGGTTTAAAACCCCTTATCAGGATATGGTAAAAATAATTACCTGCAAACAAAGTGGTTATAAAGCATCAGATGTTTGTCCGGATAAAATTGTAGAGAGTGTTCCAAAAAAGGCGACTAAAACAAATTTATGCCCTTATCATAAAATAATTCATTTAGACGCAACGGGTAACTATCGTGTAAACAGTAATTGTTATCCTGTAACACAAATGCAACATAAAGCTTGGTTTATTACAGCACCCGTACAAGAATATTATTTTAAACAACACAGTTCTTTCTATCAACCACTGCCACCTTATTTGCCACAATGTGAAACAGAAATTAATTTACATGAAATAGACATTGTGTATCCGCGGCCCGGATTTAAAATTTATATCCCATACGAGCAAAGTGAAGAAAAAGGACGGTTAATTTTAAAAGCCACGCATAAAAATAATACCGCTACAATTTTTTGGCATTTAGATGGGAAATATATTGGTGCTACTCAAAAATTCCATCAAATGGAAGTTTTACCTGCCAAAGGCAAACATATTTTAGAAGTTATTGATGAGCAAGGTGAAAGTGTAACTTGCATTTTCGAAATTGTGGATAAAGAAAGTTCAGTTAAATAATTACAAAGTTATTTATTGGCTTTAACCATGCTTTTATACACTTCAAAATAGCGTTTACCCATTTCTCTTTGTCCATCAGCATTAAAATGTACCGTATCTTGATTGTTATCAGGTTTTTGTATTTTATATGGCAAATAGGAACTAACAAACGCTGTGGCCGGTATACGCTTTGTAGTTTCTTTTATAATTTCTTGCTGGTGTTTTCTTTGGGGTTTTAATTCAGTCCAATAAGGCACCATGCCACCTAAAATAAAAGGAGTATTTTTATTAGCTGCAGTTATATCTCTGCGAAGTTGTACAATAAAAGTATCTAAATCTCGCTGATAGTTTTTGTAGTTAACATCTTTTTCTCCCTGGTGCCAAAGTATAGCCTTTAAAGTACTTTTTGGGTATTTTTTAAATACATAATTTACTCTGTCAACAGCGTTATCATATAAAAAATCTTTTTTGTGCCAACCTTCGCCATCAAAACCTGTATTATCCATTCCACACGGAATTATTAAAATATCATTCTTTTTTTGAATGTACACTTGATATAATTTAGCAAAGGTTAAAGCAAAACCAATTCTATCAGCGTGTGGATTAAAATGCTGCAAGGGTTCTTTGGCAGGAATTATTTTTAAATCATTTGGTGCAAGCCTGCCTAATTGGTATATGCCTTCAGCTCCTTTATCTTTAATAGAGTCGTAGCCTTTGCCCCAATAAGTATTTGATTGCCCGGCAACAACAAAAACATCATAAGCACTATCTTTCACCAAACTATTATCTAATTTGTCGTTAGTTGATGTTGTATTAGCAGTACAGTTATAAAAAAAACAAACTACTACGCTTAACAAAAAAATACCGCATACTACTTTAAATTTCATACTGATTAAAATTAATTGTTTAAATATCTCCGGTCGAAAAATCTATATTTTATCATACAATACAAAGCCCTAAAAGCATCTTTCATGCCTATTTTTTTGCCTTCTTCATAGGTTCGGCCATAATATGAAATGCCTACTTCATAAATTCTGATTTTTGGAATGCGCGATATTTTTAGGGTAACCTCAGGTTCAAATCCAAATCGTTTTTCTTTCAAATAAATTTTCTGGATAATTTCTGTACGAAAAAGTTTATAGCAAGTTTCCATATCCGTTAAATTGAGATTAGTAAACATGTTAGATAAAAAGGTAAGAAATTTATTACCTATACTATGCCAAAAAAATAAAATACGATGCGGTTTGCCTCCCATAAATCGTGAGCCATATACCACATCGGCATGTCCTTCAACAACAGGTCGTAACAAAACATTATATTCATTAGGAGTGTATTCCAAATCAGCATCTTGTATAATAAGATAATCTCCTGTAGCTATTGAAATTCCTTTGTGCAAAGCAGCACCTTTTCCCTGATTAAATGTTTGATTAAAAAGTTGGAAATTAACTGATGGGTGTAATGCTATATATTGCTCAACTACTTCTTTCGTGTTATCAGAAGAGAAATCATTTACAATAATTATTTCTTTATCAATATTATCTATAAGGTCAACATCCAAAACCTTATCTAAAATTAAATGTATAGTTCTTGCCTCGTTATATGCAGGGATAACAATAGATAATTTTTTACGGGCAGATGACATAATAATGCGCTAAATTAATGTTCGTTTTTAATTTAAAAAACCAAGTGTAAATATAGTTATATTAGCTTCTTTCATTACCATCTATTAAAAAAAATAGGCTATTTTTGGCGAACTAAAATATATTCTAAATGCACGTAAAATCATATCGCAAAATTGCTTTTTACACTTTTTCAACATGCTTACTATCGTTACTTTTTATGTTTTGTAGTAGTGCAAAAAAAGTTGAAAATGGTTTTGTTTATTTAGAAGGAAAAGACTTTAAGTTAAATGGGCAAGATTTTTATCCCGTTATCGTAAACTATAATTCGGATTTAAAAGCCGATAGTTCTGATCTTTGGGGTACTTCAAATATTGCTTACGAAGACAAAGACGAGTATACTAAAAAGGCTGGCGAACTTAGATTTAAGGCCGACATGCAAATGATAAAAGACCTTGGCTTTAATACTATAAGGTTGGTAGGGGTAGGTGAGTATATCGTAGAAAATAACGTTGCAGGAAAATGGGCTAACACCAGTGATAAAACAAGTAAATTTATAAAATTTGAAGGTGAAAGTGGAGAAAAGTATTTCGATGCTTTATCTAATATGTTTAAAACGCTTGATGAAATAGGACTTAAAGCAATTATATTGGTTAATTCGTTTCCTGATGGAAATGCCGCTTCTGAAAAATATTGGACTGCTCTTCTTTCCAGATTTAAAAATGAAGAAGCTATATTGGCGTGGGATTATTTTAATGAGCCTTTATATTTCGATTCGAAAAACAGAAAAAAAGAAGAAGTATATAATATAGTTAAAAAATGGACACAAGCTCGCCGCGAACAAGACCCAAATCATTTATTTACAATTGGGTTAACCGGTACAAGAGAAGTATTTGAGTGGGATCCGAATATTTTAGATGTAGATTTTATTTCTATACACCCTTACGAATTTCATAAAGGCGAAGTAGCAGGAGAAATTGCCTGGTATGGCAAATACATGAGAAAACCCTGGATTATAGGAGAAACAGGTTTTGCAGCCGATGGCGATTCGGTTAGTTACGATATTCAAAAAATGTACGCAAAAAAATTTATGCAGCACGCTATAAATTGTGGTGCAAGTGGTTTCTCTTGG
This sequence comes from Bacteroidota bacterium, assembly GCA_013287545.1. GTDB lineage: Bacteria > Bacteroidota > Bacteroidia > B-17B0 > Aurantibacillaceae > PALSA-968. Next base: position 14,958 of record JABDDQ010000046.1, read on the forward strand.
TGGCAATATAAAGATGTTAATTGGCATTCATTTCAGTCTAATTTTTTAGGGGTGCTGGCGAACAAAAGAACTACTAAAACAAGTAATAAAGATTTGGTTGTAAATGGAACCCTAAAACCGGTTGCTTATTTATTTAAAGATTTTAACCCGAAAGAAAAGACCGGACCGTGCAACTGCGATGAAAACTATTATAATTATGGCGATCAAAACATGTTTGCTGTTAAAGGAAAACTAATTAACGCAAAAACACAACAGCCCATTGATGGTGGAACCATTGTAGCATGGAGTCAATATTTTGGCGAATCGCATTTAACTTTCACTAAATCAGATGGGTCATTTGTTCTTAATGGAAATTACAAATTATACCACTTTATTGCTTCAGCTACCTTAATGGATTTTTATAGAACCGATTTTGACTGGGATAAAGTTACTATTACTACCGAAAAAGGTGTACCTACTTATAATATCGGTACTGTAAAAATAAACCCTTTACAATTACAAAATCCTTAATATGGATGAAATAAAAGAGCAAAATAGTTCGTATATAATTCAACTTGACGGGCTTCGCTTTTTCGCTATTCTTTCAGTTATGATTGGCCATTGGCTGCAATGGCAAGTTAACCGACCTATAGTACAAGGGTTTCCTTTTGGGCATGGCGTTATTTTGTTTTTTGTACTTAGCGGGTACCTTATTACCGATATTTTATTGCGCAACAAAATTAAATCCATTGAAATTTCCATCCCTAAATCAACACTCTTAAAATCTTTTTATGCCCGAAGGGTGTTACGTATATTTCCGCTTTATTTCGCTACTATTTTTTTCTGTTTTTTTATTTCATATAAAAACACGCACACCATTTTTCCTTGGTTAGTTACATTTTCATCTAACATTTACCAATCTATACATAACGTTTATGTTGATGATTTTAATCATTTCTGGTCGTTAGCAGTAGAAGAGCAATTTTATTTATTTTGGCCTTGGCTTATTATTTTAGTACCGACAAAATACAACGAAAAAATAATTATTGGTTTAATCGCTCTTTCTATACTAACAAAAGTTTACCTATTTATTTATTTCCCTGATAAATGGATGGCTAATTCGTATTTTACTCTTAGCTGTATGCATGCCTTGGGCATTGGGGCCTTAATTTCTTACTGGAACATTTATCGAAAAAATATAATTGCTTATTTTTCAAAATTTGAATGGGTGGTTACAGGCGTAGTTGCGTATTTCTCCATTCATTACTTTTGTTTTTTCTATAAGATAGATTGGGTGCATATAATTTTTGATGATATGCTTTACGCCCTCATGTCTGCAATTATTATAAACTATGCGTCGCAAAATAAATTTACAGGCGTTTTAAAATACATTCTCGAAAACAAGTTTGTAGTTTACTCCGGAAAAATTTCTTACGGCTTATACGTATTTCATTTATTTGTACCCAATCTATTTTGGAATTTTTTATCGCCTAAAATAGGTTTAGGTGTAAACAATAAATATACAGCCTGTGTTGTATTTTATTTTGTGACTTTTGCAATGAACACGCGGATACAAGTTGAGCATCCCATTACTGAAGAGGTTATTGATTATGATTTAATACGCGAACAAATATTAGTAGCTGCGGGAGTGCCTATTTCAGGAAAAAATTATTACCCGCAATTACATGCTATTGAGTGTCGTATTAATGCAGAAGATCCTTTTAAAAATTTTGCACCGTCTCCGGGTAAAATTACAACCCTGCATACACCTGGTGGACATGGTGTGCGTGTAGATAGCCATGTATATAGTGGTTACACTATACCACCTAATTATGACAGTATGGTTGGTAAATTAATTACCGTAGCACAAACCCGTGAAGAAGCCATTGCAAAAATGTATCGTGCGTTAAGTGAGTATGTTATTGAAGGAGTAAAAACAACAATTCCATTTCACTTAAAATTAATGCAAAACGAAGACTTTAAACAAGGCAACTACACCACTAAGTTTTTAGAGACTTGGGATTTTAAAGAGTAAAAAAATATCGTTAATGAAAAAAATAATTTCTTTCGGCATATTATGCATGGGGGTAGCAATTTCGGCTTGTAGCCCTAAACCGGCAAAAACTGTTGCTGTCAGTACGGTTCCTGTTGCAGGAAACGATGTAAGTACAGCGCAAGTAGATGCAGCTAAAGCAATATATCGTGATGCAACAATGGATGCTTTGCAAAAGGGGCACGATATTTATTATGGCACTTGCACTGGATGTCATGGGGCAAAAAACATAAATAATTATACCACTGAACAGCTTCCTGAAATTATTGAGAATATGGCAAAAAAAGCAAAAATTACACCGGAAGAA
>JABDDQ010000047.1 GCA_013287545.1 Bacteroidota bacterium
AAAAAAACCCGGGCTTTGCCGATGCCTGGTTGGCTATTGGGGTGATATTAGATTACCAAAACCGATTGACCGAAGGCATACACTATGTAAAAAAAGCCATTGAGTTAAACCCAAAAGATGCAGAGACCTGGTATATTTTTGGCGACATACAACGCAAGCTTGGTTTTTTTGAAGAAGCTGCTGAAGCTTATGCCAAAGTAATTGAACTGCAATACGACGAGTGGGATATTTGGTTAGACTATGCTGATTTACTTTTAGAAGCCGATTATGCCGAGCAAGGCATTGCTATGTTGCAGGAAGGATTAAAAATATTTCCGGAAGTAGCGGAGTTGCACTACCGTTTAAGTGCCATGCTAATTGCAGCAGGCAAAAAACAGGAAGCACTTGTATCGTTACAAAACGCACTTACTTTAGATTACGATAAACATAATGAGTTGTTTGATTATGCACCTGCATTAAAAGAAAACCAAACAATTAAAAATGCAATAGACACTTTTAAAAAGCCTTAATTTTTTATGATTAATATAGATTTACCACACATGCCACAACGTACCGGTAAACCACGCAACAGCGGGTTTACGATGGTGATGGACAAAGGGCTATCGTTACGACAAGCAGAGGATATGGTGGAGATAGGAGGAGAGTATATAGATGCTGTTAAACTGGGTTTTGGTACATCGGTAGTATCAAATAACGTAAAAGAAAAAATAGCGCTGTATAAAAAAGCCAACATTAAAACGTATTTAGGTGGTACTTTGTTAGAAGCCTATATTGTTAGAAATAAATTTGACGATTACTTAAAGCACATTAATTCGTTAGGCTTAGAAATGGCTGAGGTTAGTGATGGGTCTATTGAACTGGCACACGATAAAAAATGCGAATACATTAGTAAACTGGCTAAGCATGTAACCGTTTTATCGGAAGTGGGCTCGAAAGAAGAAGGCATTATTATCCATCCCGCAAAATGGGTTAAGATGATGAAGGCCGAATTAGATGCAGGGTCGTGGAAAGTAATTGCGGAAGCTCGCGAAAGCGGAACGGTAGGCATTTTTCACCGTAACGGAGGTGCACATGTAATGCTGATAAATAAAATTATTTCAAAAATCCCTGAAGAATCTATTATTTGGGAAACACCGCAAAAATCGCAACAGGTGTATTTTATTAAACTAATGGGTGCTAATGTAAATTTAGGCAACATTGGACCTGATGATATAATTCCGTTAGAGACTTTACGTATAGGTTTACGCGGAGATACATTCTTCTCTTACTTACCGGAAGACATCAGAGAAAAAAACATGCAAAAAGCGGATAATTAAAATACATTATGCAAGAAATAACCGTACAACAATTAAAATCAATGAAGGATGCTAAAGAAGACTTTCAGTTGATTGATGTAAGAGAAGAATACGAATACGAAATTTGTGAAATTGGCGGCGAGCTTATACCCATGGGCGAAGTAGCCGATAACGTTGATAAAATTAGCAAGGATAAAAAAGTTGTAGTGCATTGCCGTAGTGGCAAACGTTCGGCGTCGGTTATACAAATGTTAGAACAGGCACACGGCTTTAAAAACCTATACAATTTAAAAGGCGGCATACTTGCCTGGGCCGATGAAATTGATAAATCACTGGCTACTTACTAAACTTTAAAAATATTTTATGTTAGAATTATTTACGCACATTTTTCATTTAGATTTTGATTGGTTGTTTGCCAACTACAACACATCTATTTACGTTATTTTATTTTTAGTAATTTTTGTTGAAACGGGTTTAGTGGCTATGCCTTTTTTACCCGGAGATTCGTTGTTGTTTACAGCAGGTTTATTTGCCCGTACAGGACATTTAGATTTATCGTATGTTTTAATTTTATTGTTTATAGCGGCTGTGCTGGGTGATAACACCAATTATTGGATTGGAAGAACCATTGGCTTACGTGTATTTCATTTAAAACTAAAAGGCAAGCCTATTGTAAAGCAAGAGTACTTAGATAAAACCCATGGCTTTTACGAAAAGTACGGTACCAAGGCCATTATTATGGCACGCTTTGTGCCATTTGTGCGCACCTTTGCACCTTTTGCAGCAGGCGTAGCCGAAATGAACTATAAAAAATTCCTGAGCTTTGATGTGTTGGGTGGTTCTTTATGGATTGGCTTGTTAACCCTTGCAGGTTACCTGTTAGGCGAAGTGGAATTTATAAGAAAGCATATTGATTTAGTTTGCCTGGGCATTATCTTCATATCGGTAGTGCCGGTTATATTGGGCGTTTTAAAAGGCAGAAAAGAAGCCGCTTAAATTAATGTAGGTGTTGGAAACACCTTAACTCTTGTCATTTCGACCGCAGGGAGAAATCTGTATTTGCAAACAATCAAATCCCAAATACAGATTTCTCAGTCGTTCCTCCTTCGAAATGACAAAGCGATAAAGAATCAAGATTATATATAACAAGACGAAAGTAAATTAGTGCTTTTTACCAAAATGCGGACACGTATCGCATCTGTTTTTCGGGCGGAAAATAAAACAACCGTTCATTAATAGCGAAGTAGCAAGCAACAGAAACAAGATTCTATATCGTTTAATCATTTTTAGTTTTTACTTTAGTGTTATAATATTTGCACCATTTGGTTAGTGCGCATTTTTCGCATAAAGGTTTGCGTGCCAAGCAAACGTATCTGCCATGCAAAATTAACCAATGATGTGCTTTGGGCACCAATTCTTCAGGAATAAATTTTATTAATTGTTTTTCGGATTGTAACACGTTTTTTGCGTTGGTAGTTAAACCCAAGCGGTTAGATACTCTAAACACATGCGTGTCTACAGCCATAGTGGGCTTATCGTACACTACCGATGCAATTACATTAGCTGTTTTTCTGCCAACGCCCGGTAATTTTATAAGCTCATCAACCTCGCTGGGCATTTTACCTTTAAAATCTTTTAGCAGCATTTGCGCCATGCCAACCAAATGTTTGGCCTTGTTGTTTGGGTAACTAATGCTGCGTATGTAGGTAAAAATTGTTTCGGGGGTGCTTGCGGCAAGTGCTTCGGGTGTTGGGTAATCGGTAAATAATTTTGGCGTAATTAGGTTTACGCGTTTATCGGTACACTGTGCAGAAAGTATAACAGCCACCAATAACTGAAACGGATTTTTGTAATGCAATTCTGTTTCGGCAGGTAAATCATTTTTCTGAAAATAATTTAGTATAGCATCGTATCGTTCTTGCTTGGTCATTTTGTTAATTAACAGTTGTTGCACATTTACGGGCTGTATCCTTGTAAATGCAGTGCAAAGCTATACAACAATTTTTAAGTAAAAATAACTTTTTAGCAAACGTTGTATCTCCCAATAAAAACTAATTTTATAGCTTATCTAAATATGAAAAATGCATGTATAAAAAACTACTTCCCCTTATTTTAATTGGTATCATTTCTTTTTTTGTTGCTTGTTCTCCTAAAGCCGCTTTTCAAACCAGTTGGCAAACTAAACCAGTAACAGTAGATGGCGACCCATCGGAATGGTTTATACCGCTTCGGTTTTACGATGCCGATACGAAGCTTAACTACACCTTATCGAACGATGATGAGAAAGTTTACTTATGTGTGCGCATTGTAGATGAGCTATCACAAGCAAAAGTTATACGTAACGGTTTAAATATTTGGTTTGATACATTGGCTAAAAGAAACAAAGCATGCGGCATTTTATTTCCGGTACCCGATAAAGGTGCAGATGAAGACCAAGCAGTTGGTGGTGGTTCCGGCAGTGGAGGCGGTGGCCATCATGGCGGCGGCGGAAAACGCGGTGGCGGAGATGTAGATGCGGTGAAGAAAAAGTTTTTACGTCAGGCAAACCAAATGCAACTTATAGGATTTAAAAAAGGGATACCCGATTATTTGGCTCCTGAAAACGAATATGGAATAAACGTAAGCATTAACTGGGATGTAAATAATATTATGATTTATGAAGCATCTATTCCGTTTAAAACATTTTACAAACCTGCTTTAGTAGCTAAAGATAGCTTGAGGAATATTGATTTTTCTATGACGATACATGGTTTCCCTGCACCTGAGAAAAAAGATGACGGCAACTCCGGTGGTGGAGGTGGCGGTGGTGGCATGGGCGGAGGAGGAGGAATGGGTGGCGGCATGCCCGGTGGTGGCGGTATGGGAGGTGGAATGGGCGGCGGCGGCATGGGTGGTGCCGGTGGCCGTGGCGGCGGAGGAATGGGTGGCGGCGGTGGAGGTCGTGGGGGCGGTATGCGTGGCGCACCGGCTGAGGTAAACCCAATGTACGAAACAAATAGTTTTTGGGTTAAAGTGCGTTTATCGGCTAAATAAATTTGCTGTATAGCATACATAAATGCGTACAGAAATTTTATCTATATGGTTTATGACAGCAAAAAATAAAATAAGTTCATCATCAAAAAAATAGTTTTCATATTACTGCTTTCTTTGGCTTGTACGCAGGTTTTTTCGCAAGTTAAAGTTAGCGGACAATTAACGGATGCTGCTGATAAGTCGCCTTTGGTGGGTGCTGTTGTAGTACTAATTAATCAGGTTGATACTACACGACAAACAGGTGTATCGGTTGATGTAAATGGAAATTTTGAATTTAATGTAGCATCGGGCATTTATAAATTAAGAGGAGAACTTATTACATACAAAACCCTTGAATTAAGAGTTACCGTAAACAGTACCGATATTAATTTAGGAAACCTTACCATGCAGCAAGCTGCTACAACGCTTAAAGCAGCCGTTGTGGAAGCAAAACAAACACATGTTGAACAGTTGGGTGATACTACACAAATACATGCCGATGCATATAAAAGTCACCCGGATGCAACAGCCGAAGACCTTGTAAATAAAATGCCCGGCATATCAACCACAACTGGTTCGGTTACGGTTAATGGCGAGCAGGTTAAACAAGTTTTGGTAGATGGAAAACCTTTTTTTGGTGATGACCCAAACCTGGCTATTAAAAATTTACCGGCAGACATTGTAGATAAAATACAAATATTTGATAAAGCCAGCGACCAAGCACAATTTACAGGTTTTGATGATGGCAACTCAACAAAAACAATAAACATTATTACCAAAAAAGGAAAAAACAACGGGCAGTTTGGTAAAGTGTATGCAGGCGGTGGAGTAGGCGATGACATTACGGATGATAAGTTTAATGCCGGAGGTAACATCAATTTTTTTAATGGTGCCCGACGGATTTCTATTGTAGAATTATCGAACAACATTAACCAGCAAAATTTTTCGTCGCAAGATTTGTTGGGCATAAGCAGTGGTTCAAGCGGAGGGCGTGGCGGAAACTCGTCTAATAATTTTTTGGTGGCTCAGCAAGCCGGTATTACTACTACACATGCGGCAGGTTTAAATTACAGCGATGAGTGGGGTAAAAAAATAAAAATTACAGGCAGTTACTTTTTTAATTATGCCGATAACACAAACACATCTACCCTAAGTAGAAATTATATTATTGCTAAAGAAAACGGATTGCACTACAACCAATCGGCTGATGCAGGAAGCATAAACACCAATCACCGTGCAAACATTAGGTTTGAATATACAATCGACTCGGCCAACTCACTTGTTATTGTTCCGAAATTTAGTGTGCAGCAAAATAGAGCTACATCCGGTTTATTGGGCGTAAACCTTATATCAGGCGATACTACGCAAAGTAAAACAGCAACCAACACGTATGCTAAAAGTCATGGTTACGATTTTTCTAATACCATTACACTCAGACATAAATTTAAAAAACCACGCAGAACAATTTCGTTAGGCATATCAAGCGATTATAATCCTATTGTAAATAGCGGAAGTTTATATTCATCGAACGTTTATGTACAGGCAGATGATAGCACCATACTTAACCAGCAAAACAACGGCACTAATTTGGGTTTAACTATTTCACCTAACTTATCATACACCGAGCCATTGGGTAAAAAATCGCAATTGATGTTTAACTACAACCCATCTATTAATAAAAGTACGATTGATAAAAAAACCAATAATAAAGATAGTTTAGATGCTAATTATAACCAGTTAGATACGATACTATCAAACCAATATAGTAACACCTACACCTACCAACGTGGCGGAATAAGCTACCGCTTTACCGACAAAAAATTTAATTTTATGTTTGGTGCCAACGCGCAGTATGCTATGCTTACAGGTACCGAGCAGTTTCCGTATGCGTTAAACATCAACAAAACTTTTGAAAGTGTTTTACCCCAGGTAATGTTTAACTACCGTTTTACTAAAACAAAAAATTTACGCTTTACTATTAGAACCAATACATCTGCTCCCGGTATTTCGCAATTGCAAAATGTAATTAATAACAGCAACCCGCTTTTGTTAAGCACCGGTAACCCTAACTTAAAACAAGATTACGAGAGCACCCTTAACTTACGTTACGGAAGTGTAAACACAGCAAAAGCCACCAACTTTATGGTGTACGTAATGGCGAATTACATTCAAAACTATGTAGCTAATTCAACCTTAATACCAACACGGCCTACCGAAATTTCTAATAACGTTATTTTACGGCCGGGTTCGCAGCTTACAAAACCTGTAAACTTAAATGGTTACTGGAACGCGAAATCGTTTATTACATACGGGCTGCCTGTTACTAAAATAAAACTGAACGTAAATTTTAATACAGGTTTTACTTACAACCTTATTCCTGATTTAATAAACAACCAAGAGAACTTAGCCAACAATTATAATTTTAGCCAAGGCTTGGTGCTTAGCAGTAATATTAGTCAGAAAGTTGATTTTAGTTTATCGTACACAGGCAATTACAGTATTGTAAAAAACACGCTGCAAAAACAATCGGATAATAATTATTTTAACCAGGTTACTACATTTAAGTTTAACTGGCTGCCCTACAAAGGCATTATTTTTAATACAAACCTTACGCATACATTGTTTACAGGGTTATCGCAAAGTTATAATCAAAACTATTTATTGTGGACTATTGCGCTTGGTTACAAGTTTTTAAAAAACCAAGCGCTTGATGTACGCGCTTCGGTTTTTGATGCGCTTAAACAAAACAACAGCATTAACCGTAACGTAACCGATACGTATATTGAAGATAGCCGTACACAGGTGCTAACCCGCTACTATATGATAACGGTTACCTATACCATTAAAAATTTTAAAAACGGCGCAGGCCCTCCAACTGAAAACCAAGATAGACGAGGAGATGGTTTCCGGCCTGGTGGATACCGTGGAGATGGTGGCGGTGGTAACCGTGGTGGTGGAGATGGCGGCGGCGGCGGAATGCCTCCTCCTCCGGGTGGTGGTGGTCAGTTTTAATATTTTAAACAAAAATGTTCTTTTTGTTTGTTTTCTTTTCTGAAAAAAATTAAGCCTACTTTATACAAATCAATACTAAGTGTTACGGCGGCGTGCGCTTTTATTTCTTCCCAAGCTTTTGTCATGCCGGGAGTCCAATAAATATCATCAAAAATTAAAACAGAATTTTCGTTGGTGCTTTTTAGCAACTCATTAAAATATTTTATAGTTGCCTCGTAGGTGTGGTTGCCATCAATGTAAACTAAATCAAATTTTTTATGCTGAAGGGTAGTTGCAAAAGCATCATCAAACGATTGGTTTATGGTTTCAATGTTTTTTATGCCCGTAGATGCGATTAATTTTTTTGCGAACCCATGCGTGTTAGGACAGCCTTCAACACTTGTAACAACGCCGTTGGGTGATGCCTGCGCCATGTATAAAGCAGAAAGGCCTAAAGATGTACCCAACTCTAAAACGCTTTCGGGTTTAAAATAATTAGTTAACCTAAAAAGTAACTCGCTGTATTTTTTTTGCGCTACGCTATACTTGGCTATATCGGCTATCTTACGGGTACTTGTCATTTTTTTAGAACCTGCACCTAAATCAACAACCTCTATGCTTTGTTGGTTGGTTAGTAATTGCTTGCGTATTTTATTCAGTTCATCAAACGCGTAGTAGCCATGTTTATTAATAATTACTTCGGTATATAATGTATAAACAAAAGGCGAGTGTACCGAGTGCTCATCTTTAGCATTCAGCCTGTATTGTAAATATTTTTTTGCCTGATAGGTAAGCGACATAATAAAGCATAAAGGTGCAAAAATTGTTTTATTTATATTTACTTATTGTACCTTTAAAGTCTATTTTAGGATATGATTAAAAAAATAATTCTGCTACTGGCCATCTCGGTTTCTGCAACAGCGCAAATTCATATAAACGACGGACTTTGGCGTGGGGTGTTAACCCTCGATACAAAAAAGCAACTCGAACTCCCTTTTATTTTTAATGTGTATTATGCTGATGGGGAGCCATCCATTACCATTTTTAATGCCGACGAAAAAATAGTGATAGATGAAATAGAAGTAAAAAACGATTCTATATTTTTTAAAATGCCCGTGTTTGATACCGAGTTTAGATGCAAATTTTTTCCGGGTTTAATGCAGGGTGTTTGGATTAACCATTCGAAAACAGAAAAAAATGTAATTCCGTTTTCAGCCATTTTTGGGCAGACCGACCGATTTAAAGCACGCGTAATTACACGCGTTGATTTTGCGGGCAGATGGGAAACTACTTTTGGCATTGGCACACCCGATAGTAGTAAAGCCATAGGGGTGTTTACACAAAACAAACAAATACTTAAAGGAACTTTTTTAAGCGAAACAGGCGATTACCGGTATTTAGAAGGAATTTCGGACGGAAAAAATTTATATCTGTCGAGCTTTGATGGAGCGCATGCTTATTTATTTCTTGGTGTAATGAATGAAAAAGAAGAACTGAATGGTGATTTTTATTCAGGCTTAACAGGGCACGAAAAATTTAGAGCTGTATTAAATAAAAACTTTGAATTAAGAGACCCATACTCGATAACCAAAACGGTAAAAGGTCAGCCGGTAGATTTTTCGTTTGTAAATACAGAGGGAACTAAAATCTCGTTATCAGATGAGAAGTATAAAGACAAAGTTGTTATTGTACAAATAATGGGCAGTTGGTGCCCTAATTGCATGGATGAAACATCGTACCTAAGCTCGTTATATAATCAGTACCAAAGCAAAGGAGTAGAAATAATTGCGTTGGCTTACGAGCGCACTACCGATGTAGAAAAAGCTAAAAGCAATGTGCTGCGTTTAAAAAGTAAATATGGCGCGCAGTACGAATTTTTAATTACAGGTTTAAGCGGCACGGTTAACGCGCAAAAAAGTTTGCCGTTTCTTTCGTCGGTATCGGCATTTCCTACCACTATTTATTTAAACAAAAAACACGAGGTTGAAAAAATATATACGGGCTATTCGGGTCCGGCAACGGGTGCGGCCTATACAAAAATGAAAGAAAGTACCGAGAATTTATTGAATGAGTTAATTAAGTAGTATTTTTGGGGCTGCATTTTTAAAAGATGAAACGAGCTATGAAGGGGGTTCAATTTTTATGGAGACAATATGTGAGGCTTAAAAACCCAAGCTGTTCTATTCATGCTAATATACTGGCTAAAAATGTACAGTTTGAAAAATATGTAACCGTAGAATATGGCTGTTATGTTGCCGCAAAAAAAATTGGCAAGTACACCTTTGTTGGCATGAACAGTTATATTGATAAAAGCACTACTTCTATTGGGCGTTTTTGTTCTATTGCCATGAACGCTAAAATATCTTTACAAAACCATCCGCACGAATGGGTTAGTACGCATCCTTTCACGTATAAAAAGAAATATGGTTTTGTGCCTAAAAATATTGCTATAGAAGGCATAAACACTAAAAAAACAATTATTGGCAACGATGTGTGGATGGGCGCTAACGTTACCATTTTAGCCGGTGTTACTATTGGTGATGGCGCTATAATTGGAGCAAACTCGTTGGTATCAAAAAACGTAGAACCTTATTGTATTGTTAGCGGAGCCCCCGCCAGACTTGTACGCCATAGATTTGACCCTGAAACGATTGCAAAAATACAGCAATCGCAATGGTGGAACTGGGATGATAAAAAACTTCAGGCAAACATTGGTAAATTCAGTAATGTAGATGAGTTTCTAAAATCAATTTAGTTGCTTTAATTTGTAGGTTCTACAAATTATCTACAGATTTTTTGTGCTTTTTATAACTAAATTTATAGCATGAGAATTCTTTTAGTTGAAGACGAACCCGAATTACAAAAATCTATTGTACAATATCTTGGTTACGCCGGTAATATAGTTGAGCCTGTTGCTGAGTTTAATAAAGCCAGCGATAAAATTAATGAGTTTGATTACGATTGCGTTTTAATTGATATTAATATTGTAAACGGAAACGGACTTGAATTAATACAACAGTTAAAACGAGCAAAATCGAAAGCGGGCATTATTATAATTTCGGCTAAAAACGCGGTAGATGATAAAATTAACGGTTTAGATTTAGGTGCTGATGATTACCTGACAAAACCTTTTCATTTATCGGAATTAAATGCCCGTGTTAAAGCATTAATTAGGCGCAAAAACTTTGAAGGAGATAAAGGCATTTTTATAAATGAAATTACCATGTACCCTGATGACAGACGAGTTTTGGTTAAAGAACAAGAGCTTGACCTTACCGTAACTGAATTTAGGTTGCTGTTATATTTAATTACCAATAAAAACAGAGTAGTTTCTAAAAACTCCATATCGCAGCATTTATTAAACGATGATGATATTGAGCAAATAGATAACCATAATTTTGTTTACAGTCATTTAAAAAACCTGCGTAAAAAACTGGTAGAAAAAGGTTCGGAAGATTATATACAAACCATTTATGGTATAGGATATAAATTTAAAGTAAACGATTAGCGTGAAACTTACCAGTAAAAGTATACTTTACTATATTGTAATTAGTTTGCCTTTATTGATTATTGCCTGTTTGTTTTCTTATTATTTAATTGGAAGCGAACTGCGCGATGGAACAGATGAAATTTTAGAGCGTGAAAAATTAAGTGCCGAAAATTTAATTAACTCAAACGGTATTTTATCTCCGTTAACATTACTGCCCGATAGTTTTTTTACGGTTAGGATAACACCGTACCATGCGGATAGCCACCAGTATTCGGATACTACGATGTATGATAAGGTAGATAATGAACTTAAAAATTGCCGCATATCAGAAAGCTACTATAACCATAATAAAAAAACGTATTTAATAACCATTTTAAAACCCACCTTAGAACAAGATGAATTGGCAGAGGGTTTGTTATCGTCTCTTTTTTTAGTAGTGTTTTTTTTACTGGTATCTTTTTTGTTGGTTAACTGGATACTTTCGAAATGGATATGGAAACCGTTTTATAACACCCTATCTATATTAAACAGATACGAATTAAGAAATAATGAAATATTGGCGCTTACTCATTCGAGTACAAAAGAGTTTAATGAACTTAATGATGCCTTGCTAAAAATGACCGACCAAATTTATACCGATTACATACGCCAAAAAGAATTTACAGAAAACGCATCGCACGAAATACAAACACCGCTTGCAGTTATTAAATCGAAAATAGAATTGCTTATGCAATCTGAAAATATGGGAGAAGATGAAATGCTGCAACTTCAAACAATAGAAACGGCTGCCAATAAATTATCTACCTTAAATAAGGCTTTACTGCTATTGGTAAAAATAGAAAACCACCAGTTTAAAGAAGGAATTGAATTGAGTTTAAAAGCACACATCGAAAATATTTTAACCCAATACAATTGGGTGCTTACGGATAAAAATATTAAAATAAATACCGCGTTTGAAAATGATTTAGTATTAAGAATTAACCCTGAATTAGGTGACATTCTTATAGGCAATCTTTTACAAAACGCTATTAGGCATAATTTTAAAAACGGAAGCATTGAAGTGAAAGTAACTAACCACACACTAACCATAGCTAACACGGGCGATGAATTAAAAATAAAACCCGAAGAATTGTTTGAACGTTTTAAAAAAGATACCGCCAAAACAGAATCGCTTGGTATAGGTTTAGCCATCGTTAAAAGCATTACCGATATTTATGCTATTGATATCAGTTATTATTATAAAGAAAATAAACACGTTTTTGAATTGGTTTTCCCTTCAAAATAGTGGGCTTGTATCTTTAACATACCAGGCCTAACAAAAAACTGTTATCTTTGCACCCCAAAAACATTATTATGGCAACAAATTTAACTTTTACTATGATTAAGCCTGATGCGGTTGAAGCCAACAACATCGGCCCTATATTAGCAATGATAAACAAAGCGGGCTTTAAAATTAAAGCAATGAAGTACCTAAGCTTAAGCAAAGCACAAGCGGGTAATTTTTACGCAGTACATAAAGAACGCCCTTTTTATGGCGAATTAGTTGATTATATGAGCAGTGGCCCGATTGTAGCGGCTGTTTTAGAAAAAAACAACGCTGTGGCTGATTTCCGTACGTTAATTGGTGCAACCGACCCGGCTAAAGCTGATGAAGGCACTATACGTAAACTATTTGCAAAAAGTATAGCTGCAAACGCTGTACACGGCAGCGATAGCGATGAAAACGCGGCTAATGAAGCAAACTTTTTCTTCTCGGGTTTAGAAAGACCTTAAAAACCAGTATTTAAGTTTATTTTATTGAAATCCCTGTACTTTGCGGTACGGGGATTTTTATTGATAAATGTTTTAAACTCTTTGCTATTTTTGCGTACTTATTAAACTATATGGCAAAATTTTATCAATTAAAAGTTAGTGATGTTCGCAGAGAAACCCCCGATGCGGTTTCGGTAGCATTTGAAGTGCCTGTGCAGTTGGCAGCAGAATATCAGTATAAACAAGGGCAGTATTTAACCTTAAAATTAAAGCATAATGGCGAAGAAATCCGCCGTTCGTATAGCGTGTGTACAAGTCCCTTTTGCCGAAAAAGAATTGCGTATAGCTATTAAGGAGGTAAAAGATGGCAGAGCATCTACCTTTATTAACCGTGAGTTAAAAGCGGGCGAGGTAATTGAGGTTATGACCCCCATGGGTAATTTTCATTCGCCTTTATCGGGTGCTAACAAAAAAAATTATGTGTTGTTTGCCGGTGGTAGTGGCATTACACCTATGATGAGCATTTTAAAAAGTGTTTTATACATTGAGAAACAAAGTACCATCACCCTTATTTACGCAAACAGAAATGAAGACAGTACCATTTTTAAAAGCGAGATAGAAAAAATTGCTGCTGATAATAAAGATAAAGTAAAAGTTGTTTTTGTATATGATGCACCTAAGCAAGCAACTGATGCCCTTCATACAGGGATACTGACTCCGGAGAAAACAAAGGCAATTATAGAAAAACATATAGATGCTAAATTGAATAACGATTTCTTTATTTGTGGTCCGGGTCCGATGATGGAAAACGTGAAGCAAGTTTTAGAAGCGCAAAAAGTTGAAAAAGAAAAAATACATATAGAATATTTTACTTCGGTTTTAGAAACCTTAGCGGCTGCTGAAAAGCCAGCTGCAACAGGTGGAGGAAACGGAACATCGAAAGTTACGGTGACGTTGTATGGCATTGAAACTACATTTGATTTAGCAACGAATGGAAACAGCATTTTAGATGCCGCTACCGAAAATGGTGTTGATGCGCCATACAGTTGCAAAGGAGCAGTTTGTTGTACCTGCCGTGCTAAGGTGCTGGAAGGAAAAGTAGCCATGGATGCTAACTTTGCACTTACCGACCGTGAGGTAGAACAAGGTTATGTACTTACGTGCCAGGCACACCCATTAACCGATAGAGTAGTGCTGGATTACGATGCGAGCTAAATAATAATTGAAATTAAACTTTAGATACGATATAATAATTGAAATTAAACTTTAGATACGATGAAATATTTGCCCATTAATAATCAGCTATTTGTTAGTAACCGTAAGCGTTTTGCTGCGTTGTTAAAACCAAACGCTATTGCAATTTTTAATTCGAATGATGTGCTGCCTACCAATGCAGATGGTAGTTTAAAGTTTAAACAAAGCTCGGATATATTTTATTTAAGCGGTATTGACCAAGAAGAAAGCATTTTAGTTATTTACCCCGATGCGAAAGATGGGGTGCATAAAGAAGTTTTATTTTTAAAAGAAACCAACGAGCATATTGCAATTTGGGAAGGACATAAATTAACCAAAGCCGAAGCACTAACCGTAAGCGGCATACAAAAAGTATATTGGTTAAGCGAGTTTAAAACCGTGCTACGTTCTTTAATGGCGGAAGCAGAAACCATTTACTTAAACACAAACGAACATGTGCGTGCTGTTGTTGAAACAGAAACACGCGAGGCTCGTTTTGTAAAATGGTGCATGGCCGAATATCCTGTGCATAAATATGAGCGCAGCGCGCCGCTTATGCATAACCTGCGTGCCATAAAACAAGATACTGAAATTGAATTGATACAACAAGCCTGCAACATTACCGAGAAAGGTTTCCGCAGGTTGTTGAGTTTCATTAAACCAGGCGTGTGGGAATATGAAATTGAAGCGGAATTGATACATGAATTTACACGCCACCGCAGTAATGGGTTTGCGTATACGCCTATTATTGCCAGTGGTTACAACTCCTGTGTGTTGCATTATATTGATAATAGTTTGCAATGTAAAGACGGCGATATTTTATTGCTGGATGTTGCTGCTGAGTACGCCAATTACAATTCGGATTTGACACGTACTATACCGGTAAACGGAAAATATACGCCTCGCCAAAAAGAAGTGTATAATGCGGTGTTGCGTGTAATGAAAGCCGCTACAAAAATGTTAGTGCCAGGCACCTTAATGGCCGATTACCAAAAAACAGTAGGGCAATTAATGGAAGAGGAATTAATAAAACTTAATTTATTAAGTGCTGATGATGTGAAGAAACAAAACCCTGATGCGCCGCTGTATAAAAAATATTTTATGCATGGTACCTCGCATTACTTGGGTTTAGATGTGCATGATGTAGGTAACCGTTACCGCAAATTTGAAGCGGGGATGGTGTTTACTTGCGAGCCCGGCATTTATATCCGTGAAGAGAGTTTAGGTATACGAATTGAAAACAATATTTTAATTACCAATAACGGTCCTAAAGATTTAATGGCTAACATTCCTATTGAAGCCAACGATATTGAGGCTTTAATGGCTAAGTAATTCTTATCTGATTATCGTATTTTATTTCTTGTCATTTCGAAGGAGGGACGACTGAGAAATCTGTATTTGGGATTAAGTTGTTTGCAAATACAGATTTCTCCCTACAGTCGAAATGACAAAGGCGAGTTAAGCTTATTTAATAAAACTAATTACATCGTTAAAAAAACTTTCGGGTTGCTCGGCATGTACCCAATGCCCTGCATTGGCAATAGTTTGTAATTTATAGTTTGGAAAACGTTTTTCTATTTCAGGCAAATCAATATCAGTAATGTAATTTGATTTTTCGCCTTTAAGAAACAAGGTGTTTACATTACTTGTTTTGTTAGGCACAGCCACTAAAATCTCATTATACTTTTTTGTAATAACAGGTAAATTAAAACGCCAGTTCATTTTGCCTTCGGCATTATCTTCCCAATAAATATTTTTTAGTAAAAATTGTTTGGTGCCAAAATCATCTATGTACTGGCTTAAAACAGCTTCAGCTTCTTTACGTGTATTTATTTTTGAAAAATCTACCGCGTTAAGCGCATCTAAAACAGCATCGTGGTGTGGCTCATATGCTCGTGGCGACATATCGGCTACAATCAGCTTATCTAACACGCCATCGTATTTTAAAGCGAAAAACATAGCTGTTTTTCCACCCATTGAGTGTCCTAATAATATAGGGTTTTTTAGGTTATGCGCTTCGATAAACTCCTGTATATCATCTGCCATAGCTTCGTAGGTGAAATCATCGCTATGTGGTGATAAACCATGATTGCGTTGGTCTATAGTGTAAACTTCAAAACCTTGTTCGCCAAAACGTTTGGCCAGTGTGTTCCAATTATCGCTTTGCCCAAATAATCCGTGTAAAATAAGTAAAGGCTGCCCTTCTCCGTATTTTCTGTAAGCCAGTTGCATGGCGTCGAAGTTACTGAAAAATTAAAAGTGATTCCCGCTATACTTATAAGGTTAATAAAATTCTCTATATTCAATTGTTGAAATGATTGATAAATCCTTAAATAGAATATTTGGTCTTGACTTATTAAGGTGTTTTGCTGTATTTGAAGTTGTTATAGGGCACAGTCGTTTGTTAATTAATCAGTACTCAAATTCCCCGTTTATTCACTTGCCCGATGGAGTTGATTTATTTTTTGTATTAAGCGGGTATTTGATTGGAACCATACTAATTAAAGCGGCAGAAGAAAAGCAAAAATTTGATTTTAAAAGCGCTTTAAATTTTTTGAAAAGAAGATGGTTTAGGACACTTCCTAATTATTATTTATTTCTTATAATCAATATTATTTTAATTTATTACGGTTTTGGAGATGGCGTTTTAGATAACTATTTAGCCACTTTCTTTGTTTTTTTGCAAACGTTTAACAAACCCCACGACTCCTTTTTTTATGAATCATGGAGCTTGTCGGTAGAGGAGTGGTTTTATTTTTTATTCCCACTGGCTTTACTATTAATAAACAGGGTTGCAAAAAATAAGATAAGTATAAAAAAAAATATTTTTTTTGCTATTTTGTTTTTCTTAATCCTCCCTCTTATTT
>JABDDQ010000048.1 GCA_013287545.1 Bacteroidota bacterium
CATAGCTCGCGCATGTGGGTTTTCATTATACTTACTTCTATCTTTAACGTGATTATCCTTATACCTTGTTGGTACAAGTTCTTCAATAACTCTATTTAGTAGTTCGCCTTTTTCATATCCGAAGAGTCTTTCTGAACTGGGATTTGCTTTAATTATTCTGCCTTCTTTATTGGCAACAATAATTCCTTCTGTAGCATGTTCAAATAACGAGTCTAAGCTTTCCATGCTGAATTTATTTTGAGCTTGTAAGATAGACATATACTTCGTAATAACTTTTAATTAAAGTAGTAGGCGAAATTAAGGACGAGACATCAATCAAAAAATGACGTTTGTCAGTTTTTGGTAAAAATTGGCGTTAATTTTTAACAGTATCCTGATTGAAAATACAGGAAAGAAACTGGTAAAGTTCGAGGTGTTTATTTTTAAATTTTTCGGGATTACTAAAAAAGTACTCACTTACAACAGCTAAAAATTCTGCATTATTTGTAAGCGCGTATGGGTTAATATCAGACTTTCCTTTTTCAATTCTTGCTATTTCGTTTTTTATTTCATGTAGCCATGGTCCGACAAACTGATGTTTTAGTAGTGCCTCCGGGATACCATCTATGGCCCCATCTTCCTTATCAAGTAAATGCACAAATTCGTGAATGCCAACATTTTCCTTATGCGGTAAACCATCAAAGGCTCTAACTAAATCAGGTTTAGATAATATAACTGTGCCATTTTGATTACGGCTATCTACCATGCCCGTAATAATTTCTTTATGCCCTTCAAATCTTTCGGTTTGAAACTTTTCATCAAAACTATTTGGGTAAATTAAAATAGTATGTACATATGGATAATTATATTTAGGAAAAGCAAAGGTTGGTATAATGGCACTACAGGCAACCATCAAACGAATAGAGTCATCAATTTCTGTTTCAATGCCTTCAATTTGTTTTGTGGCAATAAAAAGCTGTACACGTTTTTCAAACAAGCTTGCGTCAGCCTCATTTAATTGCGCATAAAAAAATACACTTTTTTTAAGCATGTTTCGCCAAGCAATCGGAAATTTTTCATTTAGCTTCTCTTGTAGCGCCTTTTTTTTGTTCTTAGCTGATCTTATAAAGAGGATTATTCCAATTATACTAATTGCAACTATAATTAATGTTATGGGGTTATTCATTGCGGAAAGATACTTATAATAAATTCTTGTTTAATTCTACTTATATGACATTAATCACTTCTTAGTGTGATAAGCATCATCAGTGCCCCGTAAATGAGCCGGTATGTTTGCATTGTAATAATTTATTCACCTAAAATATAAAAACATGAAAGCATTAATTTACAACTATCCTGAGAAAAAATTATGGGGAGGGAAATCGAAACCGGCAATCACACATAATAAACATTGTTGTTTTCGAAATATAAAGCGTGAATGATGTAATCTATCTAAAAAGTTGTGTAACATATAAATAACTACAGTTGCTCACTTTTGCCAACCAAAATAAGTTACACAAAGATTAAAATTAAAGTAAAAACAATTTAAATATATAAACATGAAAGCATTAGTGTATCACGGTCCGGGCAAAAAAGCATGGGAAGAAAAACCAAAACCAGTAATAAAAGAAACAACAGATGCTGTGGTAAAAATTTTTAAAACCACTATATGCGGCACCGATTTGCATATTATGAAAGGCGACCTACCCGCTGTTATCGATGGTACAATCATTGGGCACGAAGGAGTTGGCGTTGTTGAAGAAGTTGGTAGTGCGGTAAGCAGCTTTAAAAAAGGCGACCATGTTATCATTTCTTGCATTACTTCATGCGGCAAGTGCGAATATTGCAAAAAAGGCATGTACTCGCATTGTACTGATGGAGGTTGGATACTGGGCAATTTAATCGATGGTTGTCAGGCAGAATATGTGAGGATACCGCATGCTGATAACAGTTTATATCCTATTCCTGCGGGTGCTGATGAAGAAGCCTTAGTGATGCTAAGTGATATTCTACCAACTGGTTTTGAGTGCGGTGTTTTAAACGGACAAGTAAAACCCGGCGATACTATTGCTATTGTGGGTGCAGGGCCAATTGGTTTGGCTGCATTATTAACTTCTCAGTTTTATACCCCTGCCGAAATTATTGTAATTGATTTAGATGATAACCGTTTAGCGGTTGCGAAAACATTTGGTGCAACACATACTATTAACAGTAGTGATGGTAAAGCGGTTGAAGCAGTAATGAAACTTACAAATAACAAAGGGGTTGATACGGCTATTGAGGCAGTTGGTATGACGGCAACATTTGCTATTTGCGAAGCCATTGTAACAGTTGGTGGTCATTTGGCTAACATTGGTGTGCATGGCAAAAGCGTTACACTACATATGGAACGTCTTTGGTCGCAAAACATAACCATTACAACCCGTTTGGTTGATACAGTTACAACACCTATGTTATTTAAAACGGTGCAGTCAAAAAAAATAGAGCCGAAAAAATTAATTACACACCACTTTAAATTAGATGAGATTGTAAAGGCTTATGATACGTTTGAAAATGCCGGACGAGAGAAAGCCCTGAAAGTAATCTTGACAAACGAGCAAGTATAAAAACAAATCATGGAAAATAAATTTATAACAGATAGAAAGAAAAAGAGATTCGTAATGGGTATCGTAAGCGGGATTGTTTTATTAGCGCTTAGTGTTATTGGATTATATGCTACAAGTTGGCTGTTTCCTTCTATTGCTGTACAATATTTTGATCCGGCATTTGACACCGAATCCAGCAAGATAATGCTTTACTACCTGCATCCTTTCGTTATTAGTTTTGCGCTCGCATGGTTCTGGGGTCGTTTTAAAGGAACCTTAACCGGTTCTTTTTTTACACGCGGTATTGAGTTCGGGTTAATCTATGTACGCATTGCAACCATTCCTATGCTGTGGCTTATTTACAGCTCTATGCATGTATCGTTGCCTATGGTGGGCACATGGCTTGTACTTGCTTTGGGGCAAGGTCTAATCTCCGGATTGATTTTTGAAAAAATGGATCCATAAATAAATTAAATCCTAAAGAATATGAAACCACTTAAATATACTTTGCTGTTTGCAGTTAACCTACTGTTTACAAATGCCACAACGTCGACTCCTGTTAAAAACGCCTACACACTATCGGCTGATTATGCAATTACCATTAACGGCACATCTAATCTCCATAATTGGGATGAGAAAGTAAAAACTGTAACAGGTCAGGGCATTGTAAATTTTATAGATGAAACAAGCTTTGATTTAGAGTCTATCAACATAAAAATGGATGTGCATTCCATTAAGAGTGATATGGGTAGTATCATGAATAACAACACCTATAAAGCGCTTAAAGCCGATGCAAACCCACAAATAATTTTTACGCTTACAACGCCCATAAAATCAATTCAAACTAAATCTGCGGAAAAAACAATTTCTGCAAAAGGCAACCTTACCATTGCAGGTGTTACTAAAGTGGTAGATATGCAGGTAAAAATATCTATGCCTGAGCATGGTAAATTAATTTTCGAAGGCTTTCAAACTATTCAAATGACGGATTACGGAATTAAACCACCGGTTGCATTATTCGGCACACTTAAAACCGGTGATGCTATCACCATCAATTTCAAAACAAATTTCTTAATCAATAATTAAACTAAAACGTACATGAAAAAATCAAGTAAACTATTTAAACAAATAGTAGTAGCAAGTGCTGTAACCTTTAGTTTATCTGCTGTGGCGCAGTTGGCACCCATGCAATATTATCGGCCTAATAACCAAAAGGGTATAAATGTTTTTGAGACAACCAAAAACGATACCTCATTATTTACCGGAATTAAAGTGAGGGTTGGTGGTAATTTTACACAAGACTTTCAATCATTAAGCGACCAAAATAATGCAACTCCTGTAATGGTTGCCGGTGTAAACTCCAATCAACTTGCTTCAATTAAACCTGGTTTTAATTTAGCAATGGCTAACTTAAATATTGATGCTCAATTAGCCGATGGTATCCGAATGAATATGACTATGTATTTATCTACTAGGCATCATCAGGAAACATGGGTAAAAGGTGGTTATGTTCAAATTGATAAATTATCTTTTCTTAAAAGTGATTTAGCCGACAAAATCATGAAGAATTTTACCATTAAAGCAGGTGATTATGAAGTTGATTATGGCGATCAGCATTTTCGCAGAACAGACGGAGGTAACTCGATTTACAACCCTTTTGTAGAAAATTATATTATGGATGAATTTGCTACCGAAATTGGTGGCGAAGTTTACTTCCATCCTAAATGTGGTATCATTGCTATGGCTGGAATAACTAACGGAGAGCTTAATCCTACAGTTATTGCACCAACGCAAATTGATTCGGCAACACATAAAGTAAACAGATATGCGCCTGCATTTCATGGTAAATTGGGTTACGACAAACAGTTTAAAAATGATTTTAGATTTAGATTAACGGGTTCATTTTATATCGACAATAGTGCATCAAGCAACACTTTGTTTTTTGGAGATAGAACAGGCTCACATTACTTCTTTGTAATGGAAAACACCGCAGCCACTTCAGATGCTAATGCTTGGTCTGGCAGATATAACCCTCAGTTTAGCGAGCAAGTGCGCACATTTATGATTAACCCCTTTATTAAATTTAAAGGATTAGAGTTTTTCGGAACTTACGAAATGGCTCAAGGAAGAACCATAACCGAATCAAAAATGCGTGATGTAACACAATATGCCGCCGATTTAATTTACCGATTCCCAAGAGAGAAAGAAACATTTTGGGTAGGTGCGCGTTATAATTCTTTAACAACAACACTTCCGCTTAACCCGGCTAATGTAACTATTACCCGTATGGTTGGCTCGATAGGCTGGTTTGTTACTAAAAACATTATGATGAAAGCCGAGTATGTTAACCAACAGTATCAAAACTTTGCTCCAACTGATATTCGTTCGGGCGGTAAATTTAATGGCTTTATGATTGAAGCATCATTGGCATTTTAATTAATTTAGAAACAGTATACAATGAAAACAATTTTAATAAGAGTCAGGGTGTCCTTTACTGAAATAGCTATACAGTTTTTTAACCTAAAACTGACATGAAAAAAAATATAAAATCAGCCCCAAGTGAAAACCATGATAAAAAGGTTCATCACCCCATTCGCATTAAGAAACAAGCAGTAAATGAACTTGAAACAGGAGAACTCACCCTTCAGCAAGTAATGGATAAATATCAAATCATTGATCGGCGGTCTGTGATTAGCTGGATGCGGCAATATTCCGAATTAGACGAGTCTGAGTATATGCAAAAGCCCATCCCTGTTGATATTAGGAGGAAGGCGGCCTATCAGGTTGAAGTAGGTGTATTGACTATAAAACAAGCTGCAAAGGAATACTTGGTCACTCCGGAAACAATACGCAATTGGGAAAAGCAGTATTCTTGTAATTCAACCAACTATGCAAACCAACAAGAAATGCT
Organism: Bacteroidota bacterium; assembly: GCA_013287545.1. GTDB lineage: Bacteria > Bacteroidota > Bacteroidia > B-17B0 > Aurantibacillaceae > PALSA-968. The sequence continues at coordinate 5,476 of JABDDQ010000048.1, forward strand.
TACCAAAAGCCCTGACCTAATAAACAGGAATCTTCCGGAAGAAAAAAATGAGTCACATGCACTAAAGATGAAGATAGTTGCATTGGAGACTATGATTGACATAGCGGAGAAACAATTTAATATTGAAATCAGAAAAAAGTCTGGTACCAAACAGTTAAAACAATGAAATCAATTTATACAAAAGTTGGCATCGGGCAACTTTGTATGCTGTTTGGTAAAACCCGGCATGCTTTTTATGAAAAATCCTGGCACGAAGAAGATCGGCTGGAGGCAGCATGTGTTGTATTAGAGATGGTAGCAGAAATAAGGCGCGAGATACCCGGAATAGGAACACCTAAATTGTATCACATGATCAATAAGCCCATAAAAAGACAAGGAATAAAAATGGGTAGAGATGCCTTACATCAATTGTTACTTGATTATGGATTAACGGTTAAACGCAAAAGAAGATATGCTATAACTACAAATTCTATGCACTGGATGAAAAAGTATCCTAATCTGATTAAAGAGTTGGTCATTACGGAATCTGAACGAGTATGGGTAAGTGACATCACGTATATTGTAATAGGGGATGACTTTAATTATTTATCCTTGATAACGGATGCTTATTCGAAGCAAATCATGGGATACTGCCTGCATCCAACTCTTGGTGCAGAAGGCTCTTTAAATGCGTTAAAAATGGCATTGGGAAAACGAACCAAAGTCGGTAGCGAGCTTACACATCACTCTGACAGGGGTATTCAGTATTGTAGCGGCGATTACGTTAAGTTGTTGAAAGATGCAAACATGGGAATAAGCATGACAGAAAAAGGTGATCCCTATGAGAATGCAATAGCAGAAAGAGTAAACGGAATACTGAAATACGAGTTTGAGTTAAATCAGATGTTCAATCTCAGGCAAGATGCTACTGATGCGGTAAGTAGGAGTATTAAAGCTTACAATAGTCTAAGGCCTCACATGAGCTGCAATTATCTGACACCCATAGAAGCACATAAAATGAGTGGGTTACTCGAAAAGAAGTGGAAACCAAAATCATATCCAAAAAAACTACAACCGGCAATATGAAATGTTTTGTAAGACATATTATTACCGAATGCGTAATACAAAAATACCGGCCCCCGTAATGAAGCTGTATCAGTAGGATTATGTTATCGGATCAGGCTTTCTTCTTTATCTGATAAAAACAAAATAATTGTTTAATTAAAATGTATAGCTATTTTAGTGCAGTTTTTTATCCTGTATAGCTATTTCAGTAACATCAAAAACAGTGTATAACTACTTTAGTAATAAACCCAAAACTGTATAGTAATTTTAGTAAGGGTCAGGGTGCAATATTTATGCGCGATTTTGTTCGATTTTGTCAAGTTTTGTATCAAAATGTTGTGTTTTGCATGATTATGCAAGGTAAACAAAGTGCTTAAAATCCTGTGACCTTAACAGTCGTACGGGTTCAAGTCCCGTCCCGGGTACCAGCAAAATCAAGCCTTTCGTAACCGAAAGGCTTTTTTTATTTCCTTTAATTTTTGGCTGGGGTGCAATAATGGGGTGCAATATTTTTTACCTGAACAATATTTTTAAGTGGTTCCGGCGTAACTAAACTACTTGTATTCGCATCCCAATCTTGCCTCGAATTCTTGTATATCTGATAGTAAATTTATTTTCATGGTAACCCATTTTCTTCCTTTTGGTAGAGGTATATCAACATGACCATTTGCATTAAAGAAAAGATATTCAGGAGAGTTTATATTAGCATATAAACTTGACAAGTTAAAGCTATGCAATTTTTTTTCAGTGCCATCATCAACTATAATTTCCAATGAAAGCACATTTTTTGTTTCTATTGGGGAAACAATAATATTAAAAAGTCGAAGTGCTTTAAATTTTTCACCTATATCAATACGCCATGTCTCATACTTTGCAATTTTGGCATTTTTATAAAATTTGTAAGGTGGAAATTCTGATTGTTCAACAATAATTTCTGGTTGAGGTGGGGGGAAAATTTCCTGATATTTATTTTCAATCATTTCTATTTCTTTTTCGCTCAAGTCCTTAAATTCTTTTGTTTTTGCTCTTTCAGATAATTTCCCTTTTCCTTGTTCTAAAAAGCGAACGAGTAAAGCCACCATTTTATCCGGCATTTCAAATTGATTTTCTAAAAAAGTTTTCATCTGATCATATCTCTCCAGGTATTTAACTTCTGCCGGTATAGTGTGTTCTGCTGTTCGCCTTACACAACTATACAAATATTCTACCTGCTTGGTCGCATCAAAATATCTGTAAAGGTCAATGGTATCATTCAATACTTCTACATTATTCTTGTCTGTGGCTTGCCATTTTATTAAATCAAGACGCGGATGTGAAAAGGCCTCCAAAACTTTCCTGTACTCCTCTAATTGTTCTAAAATAATAGCCGATACAGGAAAAATAATTCCATTAGGAACATATTTCTTTCTGGCCAAAACATGATGCATTAAATATCGGTGTATCCTTCCGTTACCATCTTCAAATGGGTGTATAAATACAAAACCAAAAGCTATTATCGCAGCAGCCATTACCGCATCATAGTGAGTATCGTTTTCAAGTTTTTTGTCAGTCGCAATTAACCCATTTATTAAACTGCCAATATCCTGCCATTTGGCGGAAATATGTTCAGGCAATGGGGTGCCGTGTGTTCTATCATGTTCACCCACAAAGCCACCTTGCTCACGCCATCCCATATGAATAAACCTAGTATTCTCAATAACAATTTGTTGAAGCCTGATAAATTCATCTTTAGTTAAAGGTTTTTGCCCAGCCTGTCCTATAGCGCGTCCCCATCGTTGTGCTCTATTTTGCGGAGGCTGTTCACCTTCTATAGCATAAGAAGCTTTTGAATCTTTTAAAAGTAAAAAAGCTGCTGTTCTCGACATTATGTCGGGATGAATAGTACCCAAAGTGTTTTTTATTTTCTGCGCTAAATTAAGAGCAATAAATGTTTCTGTTTTTATAGTCTTTCGTATCAGCGGACAAAATTCTTTTACACCTGGTAGGTTATTTTTGATCCGGTGTCTTTTAGAAATTTCTGCTGTACCACCATATTGAAGACTTTCATCAATGACATCAACATAATTCCCGGTGGTAAGATCGGCTAATGGCAATTTATCCCCGGTAAGCCATTCATACAAAAACCATATTTTTCTGCTATATAAACCCGTTGGCTCTTTCTCTATCAGTTTGCTTATTTCCTTTTTACTTATAGTGGTAAACAAAGCTTTTAATACACTTAAGTCAATTCCCTCATATTTTAAGGCAAAGGTTAGCTGATCCGCCAAAGTATTTTCCGGCTGATGCCTTGGGGTCAGTACCAACCATTCTTCATTCTCATATTTTTTATGTTTTGTACTGATAATGACCAAACGGTCTGGTAAGGGTACCTTTAGTTCATGAAAATGAATAATAGCGCCATAACCTGAAATATACCCTTCTTCTGGAAGGTTTCTTCCATGAAAAACACTTGTAAATTGTGAATACCGATTATTATCCATTTATTTCTATGAAAAATGATTATACAAATGTATGAAAAACAATTATATCTAATGAAAAATACATACAAAATAATATTTATTGTGAAAAATGATTATTTTGATAGAAATCATCCATCATGTTTAATAATTCTGACCTTCGGAAAATCAACTTAAGTCAATGTTGACCTAAGTTGTCATCTTGAGAATAGTATCGAAGGTTAAAACTAAAAATATCAAATTTATTTAACTATACCGACACCTGTCATTCAAATCAATGGGATTATTAACCTTTTCCAGCTTCTTTAAAATTTAAATGGTATATCAAGTATCATTAAATGCACCTAAAATGGTATTTATTTACCTTTTCTTTTGTATTCAGCATTCGATTTTTTTAGACTGTACCCCGCTTTATTGTTGATTTTTTGTTCCAACCTTTATGCTTTTGACTTTGTCCCCCCCCTTATGTCCACCATCTTCCTTTATATTCATTATATCACAAATTAGCAATGGCGTAGAGCTATTCCCCCATCAAAATGTTATATTTACTATAAATAATTGCCAATGAACGACCAAGCCAAATTCCAAAGAATGCTTGAAATTCTTATGAAACTTTCAGGCAGTTATGGATATAGCGTAAAGCAGCTTTCTGAAAATTTCGACTCTTCTGAAAGGACTATTTACAGATACTTGACTACTTTCAAAAATGCAGGATTTTTAGTAGACAATAATAATGGCTATTTTAAAATCGATAAAAAATCTCCGGATTATAAAGATCTTAGCAAGTTAATTCACTTTTCAGAGGAGGAAGCACACATTTTAAGTAGAGCTATACATCTTATTGACGACGAGAATAAGTTTAAAAATGAACTTTATGAAAAGTTATTCATTTTATTTGATTCAGACAAAGCAGTAAATAAAATAGTAAAAAAGGAAAGCTCTGAAAATGTTATAAAATTAAAGGGAGCAATCAAGAATAAAGAAAAAGTTGTTTTAAAAGGATACCGTTCCTCAAATAGCGATAATATTCGTGATAGAATAATTGAACCTTTTAGTTTTACCTCAAATTATAACTACGTATGGGCGTATGATCCGGAAGCAAAAACTTCAAAGACTTTTAAGGTTGCCAGAGTTAAAGAGGTTGTTATAATAAACAAAAAGTGGAATCATCAAAAATTTCATAAGCAAAATGAGATTGATGTATTTCGTATAAGTGGCGCAAAAACCATTCCTTTCACTTTATCATTAAGTTTAATGGCCTACAACCTACTTATTGAGGAATATCCACTATCTGAAAAGTATATTTCTAAAAAAGGTGATAAATATATTTTTGATGGATTTATCTGTGATTTCTCAGGTGCTGGTCGTTTCGTATTGGGAATGATGGATCAAATTGAAGTAATCAAACCTATATCTTTTAAGGAGTTTCTTAATGAAAAAATAAAAAGAAAAACATTTTGACGGTAATTGACAAAACGATATAATACATTTGACATTATTTTTAAATACAGATAAATTAAGTGGCGGTAAATTTTTCAAATATAACAGAGGTCGATTGGGTTTTAGAAAACAATAAAACTATTTCCTTGCTTAAAAAAGATAATGCCTCTTTAATTATATCCTTCTTACACTTTTTCTTTAAAACAAAGGGAAAGTCAAGTTATTCAAGTAGTGATCTCATGGCAAATTTGTCTGATTTTTTATTTGAAATCAATAATGACCTTAAAATTACTGAGAACAAAGAACGTTTTCCAATGGATCCAAAAACCTATTTAGAAAACTGGACTAAAGAAGGTTTTTTAAGGCAATCCTACGTGAAAGAAGATGCTGTGTTTGAATTAACCTCTTCTACAGAGAAAGTATTAAATTGGTTATCCGAACTAAATAAGCCGGAATTTGTAGGTGCTGAATCACGACTGCTTCAAATTTTTAATTTACTTAAAGAATTATCTATAGAAAGTTCAGATGATGTTGAATTAAGAAAGAGTATCCTTCTTAAGGACAAGGAGCGAATTGAAAATGAAATAAGAAAAATTGATAATGGTGAATTTGAAAAATTTGATGAAAGAAAAATTTTAGAAAAATTTACTTTAATAGAAGAGGCTGTTGGCAAATTACTCTCTGATTTTAGGCAGATTGAGGAAAATTTCAGAGGGTTAAACACAAAAGCAAGAGAAGATCAAATAAAAAAGAATCTTAGTAAAGGAAAATACCTCGAAGACGTTTTTAGAATGCAAAGTCACAATCGACGAATTAAAAGCATTTATAATTAAATACAAGTTTAAGTCTGTACAGGAAGAAATAAAATTTTTCAAAGAAATAAAGCCAAAGTTTACTTCCAACTGACTAGTATACTATCCCAATTTATCTGACAGGTTGAAACACCTGAGTGAAAATATTTTACAAAGCCCCAAATCTTACAGGTATAATATAATTTTTGCTCATAGGTTGGGTTTTGTGCATTGGCTTGTTTTATGCTGACAAATAAAATAAGGAATAGAAGTTTTTTCATGAAAAAATTTATGTATCAAAAAGTATAGATTAAACTAACCTAATTTTTTATACCGATTTTATTTTTAATAGCATCATTAGCAAGTTTTAAATTATCTTTATAAGATTGGTTTTTGTCATCTAAATCTATAGCTTTGTTATAATCTTTAATCGCATCATCATAATTTTTTAATTGATAGGATGCCCGGCCTCGACAAAAATATAGCTGTGCATTTTCCCAATCGTGTTTAATGGCTCTAGTGTAATCTTCAATAGATCCAGTATAATCCTGTAACATAAATTTTGCATTTGCTCTTCTTTTAAAGGCTTCCACATGTTTTTGATCATATTTAAGAGCGGAGTCACAATCAGTAATAGTAGCTTTATAATCGCCATTATTATAACTTAACACACTACGGTAATAATAAGCTATAGCAAGATGTGGTTCTATTTGAATAGCCTTGTTTATATCTGCTAACGCTTCGGTATTGTTGCCTAGTATTGATTGTACTAAGCCTCGATTATTATATGCTTTTGCGTAAGTGGGGTTTAACGAAATTACTTTGGTGAAATCAATAATGGCTTCGTTATAAAATTTTAGTTGGTACAAGCAATAACCCCGATTGTAATAAACATCTTCATACGTATAGCTACTACCATTGTTTGAAAAACTGATCGGCTCATCTAAAGCTTTGGTAAAACTTATAATTGCCAATTTGTATTTATTTGGATTATCTGTAGTTAAATAGTAAATCCCAGTATTATAGTTATCTTTTGAGGCTATTCCAGATTTTGCTCCATTAGCACGATATTGTGCAGATATTTTAAAAGCAAAAATAAAAAAAAAGGATATGAAAATATTTTTTTTCATATAGATAAAATTGCTCTATTTAAGAATAATCAGTTTTTTATTTACAACGCTTGAATTTTCCGTAATATTTATATTGTAAACACCATTAGTAAATATGTTTGCATCAATAGTTGTGTTACCGTTTATAGTTTGCGATAAAATAAGTTTACTATTTACATCGTATACAAAAACGGCTTTTTTTTCCGCATTGCTTGTTTCAATCGTAAAAATATTTTGTGCGGGGTTAGGGTAAATGTTTATTGTGTTGTTGTTTGCCACTTGATGAATGCTTGCTTGTGCAACGTTATTTACCATACGTATACGATTATTGTATTGGTCGGCAATATACAAGTTGCCAATTGCATCAAAAGTTATTCCGGTTGGGCTATTTAATTCGGCAGCAGTGGCTTGTGCACCATCGCCGCTAAAACCTGAGGTTCCATTTCCTACTATAGTACTTATAACGCCTAAACTATTTATAACACGTACACGATTATTAAAACTATCGGCTATATACAGATTTCCTGCACCATCAATTGTTGCTCGTATCGGAAAATTTAATTCTGCTGCGGTAGCTTGTCCGCCATCTCCAGTAAAACCTCCTGTTTCAATTCCGCCTATAGTACTTATAATACCAGAAGCATCTACTTTGCGTATAAGATTGTCGGGACCGTCAGGTATATAAATATTACCCATTGCATCAACAACTACACCATAAATATTATCTATTTCTGCTGCTGTAGCTTGTCCGCCATCACCTGCGGCACCCGGTGTGCCATTGCCAACAATAGTACTTATTACGCCCGCTGTGTTAACAAGACGTATGCGATTGTTTTGTCCGTCGGCAATGTATAAATTACCTAATGCATCGGTTGTTAACCCACTTGGATAGTTTAATTTTGCAGCAGTGGCTTGCCCACCATCACCACTAAAACCTTGTGTGCCGTTACCAGCTACAGTATGTATAACACCCGATGTATCTATTTTTCGGATACGATGATTGGAGCCATCTGCAATATAAACATTGCCGACCATATCAATAGCTATATCCCAAGGGGAATTAAGCTTTGCTGCTGTGGCTTGCCCTAAATCTCCACCAAAACCAGCTGCTCCGTTTCCTGCAATTGTACTTATTAGACCTGTGGTAGTTATTTTTCGTATGCGGTTATTGGATTGGTCAGCAATATACATATTGCCTGATTTATCAAAAGCTACTCCAGTTGGACCATTTAATTCGGCAACAGAAGCTTGTCCGCCATCTCCTCCATAAGAACCAGTTCCGTTGCCTGCTACAGTAGTTATAATTTGTGAATTAACTTGCTTAACGCAAATAAGTAAAATGATAAATAGGAGTTTTTTCATGGCTTTCTGTTTTTATAAATATTGAATAAAGTTACTAATATCTCTCCTGTTTTCAAATAAAATTATGTTAATATTTTTAAGGAAGTATTTGCATTTTTCTTTTCGGTAGCTATACTTGATTTATAGTATCTAGAAAGCAAATTATAAATTACAAATTCATTGGTTCGTTGTTTTGAGCTAAATATTCTATTAAACATCATATGTAAATAACTACTCAATAATTCATTAATATTTACCGGGATAGATTTAGAGTTTTTTAAAATTAATAATTGCTTAATAGTTTCCCTATTTGAAACACTTCTCTCATTTAAAATAATAGCTAAAGGATATATTTCACCATCTTTATCCAACTCTTTCAAAACGTGCTTAATTTTATCCTTTAGCTTTCTAAATTTATTATCTAATTGAATTTTTAACTCCTTTTTTCCTCCATGTTCTTTAAAAAAGGTTTGGTTTAATTGAGCTATTAAATTATATTTTTCTTCTAAATCAAATTCAAAATCATTTAGTAATTTATCTGCTGCTTTTAAAGCATATTTCCATCGAGTTTGCTCGTTAGAAAACAAAGGAAGGGCTTTGACGCAGCAAGTACTGTCAAAATAAAATAGATTTTCAGATAACTCAATAGTGTCATCCCCATATCTTTCCAATTCCCTTTCGTATTGGTCAATTTGTATTTTAAATAATAAACCGTTTTCAATTAACTCCTCAAATTCTGACTTTACTATGCTAAGCACTTCTCCATATTTTGAAAAATCTCTAATATGCAACCTAAAGCGTATATGAGTATCAGGGTCTGCGTAACGAATAAAAAACCATTTATCGATTATTTTTTCTTTTAATAAAACCTCGGTTATATTGCTTATTTTTTCTTTCAATATATTATCAGCCGTTTTCATGCCCGAATATATTTTATAATATAGCCACTCACTTCCAATAGTAAAATGCCGCTGTATTTTATTTTGTTTTCCTTTTGAGATTTGACTGTCTAAAATTTTATTTTCATCATTCAGAACCACAGCTATACATTCATTTGTATATGCGCGCCCTTCTTCATCTTTTACTAAAGGTTTTTCTAAATCAAACAAAAACTCCTCTATAATTATATTTTGCCTTTTTTTTATTGCATCTGCAAAAGCATAAATAGCTATTTCTTGTTTTGCATCAATTAACAATTCGTTATCGCCTTCTGCTAACACAAATAAATCAGGTAGTTTGTATTTTTCTTTAAACGAATAAAATGTACTTAAAGTTTCTTCATTATTTTTTTTCTTTAACAACTGTTCAAAATCGTTTTTGCTAAACTGCCATTTTGCGGGACTAAGAATTACATTTTTATATTGCACCCTTGGTAAAAATATAAATTGGCTTGACAATATTCCCCAATTAAAAGATAAAAAGGGTTTGCTAAAATATTGTGACTGTAAATCACACAAAAAATGATATACAGGCAGGCTGTTAAAACTAAAATTATGGGCGTTACCTAATCTTGGAATAATCTCTTTGTTTAGTTTTTTACTTCGTAAAACAATTTTATTATTCCTTACAGATACATACAAATCGTTTGCAGCTAGTTGATGTTCTTCATCAACTCCTGATTTTGCCAAATAAGGAATTTCATAATTTCGAATAACTGGTCTCGCAACTACATTGCCCACTCTGTTTTCGGGTAAGTGAACAATTTCGGCTAATATCTTTCCTTGTGTTTGTTCTTCTTCGTGGGTCGTAATTTCCTTTATAGTATTTAACAAGGTTTTATCTCCATAAGCAAATCTACCTAATAAATTTACCGCACTCGAGCCTCCAAAATTTTCAATGCTTATAGTATTGGTTTCGGCATTTATTACTTTAAACATTAGTGATAAAGAGTGGGGAAGACCTTTAGTAGTATAGTCTATTCCTTTAAAATCATCGTCGGTTAACTCAACACTATACTTATTTTCTTTTTCAGCTTTAATTAAAATCTGTAATAATATAGCTTGTAAACTACTCCAATTTATACTACTTCCTCTGTTGGTGTTTCTATAAATATGAATATCGTCAATTAAATCATTTACACCTTCATCGCCATTATTGCTTGGATACCCAAGCCCGGCTTCAGTATCTAATGCTTTCAGTAAAGGGATTTCTGCTTCCTGATACCTGTCTTGAAATTTTCTTTTAAAAATATCTAGTTTTGGGTTTGTATATTCAGGGGTAATTTTATTAAGAAATTTTAGTGTATGAAGAATGTTCTGTTGTATTTCTTTATTAAGCACAGCCTCCTCGGTGTTCTTAAATAAATCTGTTTGAACTATATTGGTTTCATTTATATGAGATAAAATAGCTTTTAACTTTTCTAAAATAAGTTGATAATTTTCAATGTCATTAACCTTATTTGTATCGAGGCTATTTATCAATTTTTTTATTTCACATAGCTTA
>JABDDQ010000049.1:0-8162 GCA_013287545.1 Bacteroidota bacterium
ATTATTTGTATTTGCTACACTTTTTGTTTTACCTTATATATAAAACACTATATATCAATTAATAACAAAGATGGCACGAAATTCCCTTACTAAGTAACTGGTTAGATTAGCTATAGAGAAAGTGTATAGTGTGCATTAAATTTATATGGATGAAGTGAACTGTGTTTCATAAATTTAAAGCCACTATACATTTTACATTAACCAAAAGAAATTATGGACAGAGTAATTCCCAAGAAAAAGTGGACAACTAAAAAGGTTCTTACAATTACAGCTATAGTACTGATAGTTTTACTGATAGGTGGCAGTTTTTATTTTACATCGGGCAAATCGAAATTAAATGTGAATACAGAACGAATTATGATAAGCGAAGTAACTAAAGGTTCTTTTAAGGAATTTATACCTGTAAATGGAGTTGTGATGCCAATTACTACTATTTATTTAGATGCCATTGAAGGCGGACGCGTAGAAGAAAAATTTGTAGAAGACGGAGCCATGATGAAAAAAGGCGACCCTATTTTAAAACTTGCGAATACAGACTTAGAATTAAGTTTAGCTAATCAGGAAACTTCTGTCTTTAATCTTTTAACGCAAATGCAAATATCACGTAACGCAGCCAGGCAGAATACGATTACAAAACTAAACCAACGTACTGATGTAGATAATTTATTGAAAGAAGCAGAACGTGTTTATTTATTAGACAAGCAATTATACGAGCAAAAGGTTATAGCGCAACAGGAATTTAAACAAGCGGAAAACAATTATAATTACGCCATTAAAAAGAAAAAACTTACTGAAGAAATTTTAAAGCAAGATTCTATATCTATAGTAGAGGAAAGCATACAATCGAAAGAATCGTACAAACGCACCGAAGAAGCTTTAAAAATTATGCGCAAAAAAGTAGAAGATTTAATTGTGCGTGCGCCAATTGATGGACAAATAACATCGATGAATGTTGAAATTGGGCAAAGCAAAAATAAAGGCGAGCGCCTTGGGCAAATAGATGTGTTAAGTGGCTTTAAAGTACGTGTTGATATAGATGAGCACTACATATCGCGCATTTATAATGGTTTGGTTGGCGAATTTACATTTGCCGGTAAAGATTATAAGCTTACCATATATAAAGTTTACACGCAGGTTTCTAATGGGAAATTTCAAGTAGATATGAAATTTGAAGGCGAAATTCCGCAAGGCATTCGAAGAGGGCAAACTTTGCAAATACGACTTGCACTTAGCGATGAAACTCAAGCTTTGCTGTTACCTAAAGGCGGGTTCTACCAACAAACAGGTGGCAACTGGATTTTTAAAGTGAATGAAGATGGGTCGGTAGCGTATAAAATAGATATTCAATTGGGTCACCAAAATCCGGAATACTACGAAGTGCTTGGTGGATTAAAAGTGGGCGACAAAGTAATTACATCGGGCTACGAAAATTATGAAACCACACAGGAACTTGTACTAAAAAAGAATAAAGAATAAACTAAAACATATACTTATGAGCGTAATAAATATAACAGACTTAGAAAAAATCTATCGTACGGAAGAAGTAGAAACAGTGGCGCTAAATAAAATTTCGTTCGAAATAAAAGAAGGAGAGTTTGTAGCCATTATGGGGCCATCAGGTTGCGGCAAATCAACCCTGCTAAACATTTTAGGTTTGCTGGACGATTTGGATGGTGGTAGTTTTAAATTTAATGATATAGAGGTATCAGACTTTAATGAGCGCAAGCGTGCCGATATGCGTAAACATAATATTGGGTTTGTTTTTCAGAGCTTTAATTTAATTGATGAGCTTACTGTTTTTGAAAATGTAGAGCTACCGCTTATTTATACAGGCATTGCCACCGCAGAAAGAAAAAAAATGGTAGATAAAGTGTTGGATAAAATACAAATAGCGCATCGTAGAAATCACTATCCGCAACAACTTTCGGGTGGGCAACAACAACGTGTGGCTGTGGCACGTGCCGTGGTAAATAAACCTAAGTTGATTTTAGCCGATGAGCCAACGGGTAATCTTGATTCGAGAAACGGTAATGATGTAATGCAACTACTTACTGACTTAAATGAACAAGGAACCACTATTATTATGGTAACGCGCTCTGAACATGATTCGCGTTACACACATCGAGTAATTAACATGCTGGATGGGCAGATTGTAACTCAGAACATTAAAGTGTAATGTTTAAAAATCACGTTAAAATAGCTTTTCGTAATTTGTTTCGTAACAAGAGTTATGCTATTATTAATATAATAGGTTTAGCTATCGGCATTGCAAGTACCGCACTTATTTTTTTATGGGTTGAAGATGAGCTGACCTTTAATAATTATTTCTCCAACAAAGAACAACTTTTTAAAATAAAGGACAGGCAAACTTACGATGGAAAAACATATGTGTTTGATGCCACACCAGGACCTTTAGCAAAAAGCATAAAAACAGATATACCGGGGATAAAATATGCCGCACGTTGTACTTGGGGCGATCAGTTACTATTTTCTGTTAAAGAAAAAAACATATACTCAAAAGGAAATTACGTTGACCCCGATTTTTTAAAGATGTTGCACCTTGATTTTTTAAAAGGAAACGCAAATACTGCTTTTAGTCAATTAAACTCCATAGTTCTGACAGAAAAAAATGCTACTAAGTTTTTTGGGAGCATTGATGTAATTGGCAAATCAATAAAAATAAATAACAGCGAAAGTTATATTGTTTCAGGGGTTATAAAAGATCTTCCGGAAAACACTTCGTTTAATTTTGAGTGGCTTGCTCCTTTTAAAATTTTTGAAAATAAAAACAGTTGGCTTAAAGAGTGGGGAGATAACAGTATTATAACTTATGTTGAAACAGAACCAAATGCGAACCTTGCAGACATTAATAAAAAAATAGAAAAATATATTACTACAAAATCCGAAGGGTCAACTGTGTTTTTATCGCTTTATTCTATGAACAGATGGAGGCTTTATGATAATTTTGATGAACAAGGAAAAGAGATTGATGGGTCGGTTAAATATGTGCGGTTATTTAGTATTATAGCCTGGATAATTTTATTTATTGCTTGCATTAATTTTATGAATTTGGCTACCGCCAGTTCAGAAAAAAGAGCCAAAGAAGTTGGAGTTAAAAAAGCTTTAGGTTCGGATAAAAAAACACTTGTTGTTCAATTTTTAAGCGAATCACTTATTATGGCCTTTGTAGCAGCTACATTAGCTATTATAATTACGTATGCGGTTTTATCTCCATTTAACAACCTTATTCAAAAACACCTTAGCGTGGCTATTTTTTCGCCTTTGCATATAGTTGCTTTGTTATGTATTACGTTGTTATGCGGAATTATTTCAGGCAGTTACCCTGCATTTTATCTATCATCTTTTAATCCGGTAGCTATATTAAAAGGTTCTAAATCAAATACTAATTCGGGTGCGGGTTTAATACGAAAAGGCTTAGTAATTGTACAGTTTTCGGTATCAGTAATTTTAATTATTTGTACTATTATTATTTACAAACAGATACAGCACGTAAAAAATAGAGACATAGGTTATACTAAAGAGGGTTTATTATATACAACCTTGAAAGGGAAACTGGGTAAAGATTTTGGCAGTGTTAAAAACAATTTACTTAAGATACCTGAAGTAAAAAATGCTTGCCTAAACAACAGCGCATTATTACAGTCAAACTCGAGTTCAGGTGATTTTGAATGGCCGGGTAAAGACGCCTCTAAATCAGTTTTAATTGGGATGGAGTATGTGAGTCCGGAATACATTAGTACAGCAGGTTTTAATTTGAAAGCTGGAAGAGATTTTTATCCAGACGCCTTAGCAGATAGCACTAACATAATTATTAACGAAGCCTTAGCCGATTTAATTAGTAAAAGAGATGTTGTTGGCACACAAATATATCGGCACGATGGTGGTACTAAATATACTATAGTTGGTGTAGTAAAAGATTTTTTATACAACTCCATGTATTCTAAAGCTCGCCCTCTAATGCTATTTTCAGATGCATCGAAGGCGAATTATCTTACTATGCGTGTTAATACAAACAAAAATCTTAAAGCTACTTTATCAAAAATCGAAACGGTTATAAAAACTCACAATCCTGATTATTATTTTATTGATGAGCAGTTTGATAAACTATTTAAAACAGAAGCTTTAATTAGTACATTGGCCGGAGTTTTTGCATCACTGGCCATATTTATTTCGTGTTTGGGTTTATTTGGTTTGGCCTCATACATTGCCGAACGACGTGCCAAAGAAATAAGTATTAGAAAAGTACTTGGTGCCTCGGTTCAATTATTAACTGTATTGCTAACTAAAGACTTTTTGAAACTGGTAATTATTGCCTGCTTAATTGCTTTCCCATTAGCGGGTTGGTTTATGTATAACTGGCTGCAGGATTACGAGTATCATATTAAATTAAATGCGTGGATATTTGTTTTTGCAGCCTGCTTAGCTATATCAATTGCTATTGTAACAGTTAGTTTTAAAGCGATTAAAACCGCTATTGCCAACCCTATAAAAAGTTTAAGAAGCGAATAAAAAAACAATCATGTTTAAAAATTATATAAAAATAGCCTGGCGTAATTTATGGAAGAACAAATTGTTTTCTTTCATTAATATATTTGGTCTTGCTATTGGTATCAGTTGTTGCATTCTCATTTTTTTATATGTACAAAACGAACTTAGTTATGATACATTTAATGAAAAGGCCGATAGGATTTATAGAATAACATCAAAAATTCATCAACCAAAAAAAATAGTTTGGTTTGCACCAACCTCGCCTATAACGGGAGAAAGACTTAGACAAAACTTTCCGGAAATAAAAAAAATAGTACGTTTTAATTTCACAAAACGTCCGATATCCTACAACAATAAAAAGTTTTCTGAGGCAACTGTTTTATATTCCGATTCAACTCTTTTTGATGTTTTTACACTACCAATGGTAAGCGGCAATCCTGCTAAAGCACTTATAGCACCTTATAGCATAGTGCTTACCGAAACTGCCGTAAAAAGATACTTTGGCGATGAGCCCGCCATGGGTAAACTGATGAAATTTTCTGACACATTAAATTTATTAGTTACCGGAATTATTAAAGACATACCAAAAAATTCACATTTTAAATGCGATTGTATTATATCTCGCAACACCATGGCTGATATAAATAAGGGTAATAGTGACTGGCTCGAGGAGCGCGAAAAAAACTGGTTTAACTGCGACTCATATTCTTATATATTATTAGCAGACCACGTTGAAGGAAAAACATTGGAAGCAAAAGCAAATAAATTTTTAGATAAAGAAATGACTGAAACTAAAAAAGCTATTGGTATGTGGATAAATGTTGATTTACAACCCATAAAGGACATTCATTTACGATCGCATTTAGATCAAGAAATAAAAGGAGCCGAGCAAGGAGGAGATATAACGTATGTGTATATTTTTTCGGCAACAGCTATTTTAATTTTATTGATTGCCTGTTGCAATTTTATCAATTTATCTACTGCACGGTCTTTAAACCGATCAAAAGAAATTGGCCTACGAAAAGTAATTGGCGCCATGCGGTCGCAACTTATTTTTCAGTTTTTAGGTGAGTCTGTTGTGTTTTCTTTAATAGCTTGCATTCTATCACTCATTTTTGTTTTGTTAGCTATTCCGTTCTTCAATTTGTTTATAGGAACTACATTAACTCTAACATTAAATGTATTTTGGATTTATCTTTCCTTGATATGCTGCATAGGTTTTTTAGCCGGCTTGTATCCGGCACTGCTTATGTCGTCATTCTCTCCTATTCAATCACTTAAAGGAAAAATAAATCATGGATTAGCCGATATTTTTTTTAGAAAAGGATTGGTTGTTTTTCAGTTTAGCATTGCTATCATATTAATTATAGGTACTACTTTAATTCTTAATCAATTAGATTTTATTCAAAATAAAAAATTAGGTATAAATAAAGAACAGGTTGTAGGAATTGAGTTAAAAGGTGTGGACCAACGCAAAGGAGAAATTTTATTAAAGGAATTAAGCAAAAACCCGAAAATTACCGGTGCTACACTTAATAATTTTAATTTTAAGGGGATAGGTTATATTACTTTACTGCCTGAAGGTGCCGCTGAAAATGAACTAACTGCTTGCTCCGTTTTTTCGGTAGATGAAAATTTTTTGAATATTATGCAAATTGAATTAGTTTCAGGGCGCGACTTTTCGAAAAATTTTCCGACAGATGTAAACGAAGCTTTTATAGTAAACGAAGCCGCCGTAAAAGCATACGGATGGAAAACACCAAAAGATGCACTTGGTAAAAAAATTGAGTGGGCTTTCGGTAAAAAAGGTAAAGTAATTGGAGTGGTAAAAGATTTTAATTATGCATCGCTACACAATCGTATAGAACCATTATTAATTCACATCTATCCTTCTTGGTATAATACAGTTACACTTCGCTTAAAAACGGATAACCTTACTACAACTATGAAAGAAATAGAAACTGCATGGAAAAATTCTGGCACAGAAAACCCTTTTAAATACGCTTTTTTAGAAGATGACTTTAATAGTCTATACAAATCTGAGCAAAATATGCGAGCTGTGTTAGGTGCTTTTACATTTTTATCTGTATTGGTTGCTTGTCTTGGTTTATTTGGCTTGGCAGCTTTTACCATTAAACAACGTTTTAAAGAAATTGGTATCCGCAAAGTACTTGGTGCAAGCGTTAGTGGGGTAGTTGGTTTATTATCTAAAGATTTTTTAAAACTGGTATTTGTTTCTATTATTATTTCATCGCCCATAGCATGGTACGCTGCACACAAATGGCTGCAAGATTTTGCTTATAAAGTTGATATTAGTTGGTGGATATTTTTAGTATCAGGAGCAATGGCTTTACTAATTGCGTTTACCACCGTGTGTTTCCAGGCACTGAGAGCGGCATCAGCAAACCCCGTTAAAAGTTTACGAACAGAATAAAAACAATCATGCTTAAAAATTATTTACTTATTGCATATCGCAATTTATGGAAAGATAAGATTTCTTCCTCTGTTAACCTTATCGGGCTTTCTGTAGGGATGGCTTGTTGTATGCTTATTCTTATTTATGTAAAGGATGAGTTAAGTTTTAACAAGAGCAACGTAAATGAAAAAAACATTTACCGTGTAAACTGGACAAGCGACATTAATGGCAATATTACACCCGCCGCATCTACACCTGTGCCGTTAGCAATAGTTATTGAATCTGATATGCCACAGGTACAACAAGTTGCCAGACTTTATCAACGTAGTGGTGGCATGCAGGTTTATACCGAAAATAAAAATTCAGACAAAAAATTTCAGGAACAAAATGTACATTTCGCAGACAACAAACTCTTTAAAATATTTTCTATTCCTTTTATTTCAGGAAGTGCCTCTAATGCTTTAACAGCGCCAAGTAGTATTGTGATTACAGATGAGATGGCTAAAAAATATTTTGGCACTGAAAACCCAATAGGTAAAACCTTATTGTACGATACAAAAACACTTGTACAAGTTACAGGAGTAGTACAGAAAATGCCTGCTAATTCCGACCTTACTTTTGATTTTCTTATTTCATTTGAAACTTTATATGATGTAGAAGAACCTGGCACAGCCAATTTTATTAAAAACGACTGGACGTTTAACCCTGCGGTTACTTATTGTTTGCTTAAACCTGCGCAAAATATAAAAGCAACAGAAATTCAACTAAACCAATTACTAAATAAATATGGTGATGAACGGAAACAATTGCATTCTATTTCACTTCAACCTTTAAAAGACATTCACCTATATGCAGCCAATATACAAGGTAACCCAAGTACCAGCAGCATATCATATATTTATATCTTTTCGGCCATTGCTTTTTTAATTTTATTAATTGCAAATGTAAATTTCATTAACCTGGCTACAGCTCGTGCGGGCACACGTTCGCGCGAAGTAGGTATGCGAAAGGTTTTAGGTGCAGATAAAAAGCAATTGGTTTTTCAATTTCTTAGTGAAACTTTATTATTAAGCTTCATCTCTCTTCTACTTGCGTTTTTATTTACCGGCTTAATGCTTCCTGCGTTAAATCAGCTTACAAACAAACAACTTACTACTTCATCGTGGTTTAATTTTCAAAACATAATTTTATTTTTCATCATTTTCTGTTTCACAGGCATGTTATCCGGTTTATATCC
>JABDDQ010000049.1:8172-15099 GCA_013287545.1 Bacteroidota bacterium
GGAATTTCAAGTGCATCTAAAAAATTATAATCAACCGAAATCCATGGCACAAAAATGTTATCCGGTTTATATCCTGCTTTTTTTATTACGCGTTTTAACCCCATACTTGCACTGAAAGGAAAATCGGGTGAAACAAAAAAAAGAAACACCGTACGAAAAATTTTATTGGTTACACAGTTCACTATCTCTATTATCCTCATTATAGGTGCTATTGTTATTTACAGGCAATTAGAATATATACGCAATAAACCTTTAGGCTTTAAAAAAGAGCAGATTGTTGTGGTTCCTATTTTTGGTAGTGGAGCTTCGAGTTTAGGTTACGGGGTTGATGGACCAATGCGCCAACGCATGAACACATTTGCCAATGAGCTTACAAAATCGAGTAAAATAAAAGCGGTTACTGCTGCTTCTGCCCTACCCGGGCAAGGTGCTGTATTTGGGTTGGTTATACCCGAAAACAGGAAACAGTCGGATAACATTTTTGTGCCATGGATTTCGGTTGATTATAATTTTTTAGATGCACTTGAAATTCCGCTTGTAGCCGGAAGAACATTTTCAAAAGCCACAGGCACTGATCATTTACAAGCGTTTATTTTAAATGAATCTGCAGTACGTTCGTTTGGATGGAAAAGTCCGGCAGATGCTATCGGTAAAAATATAATTAGAGGAAAAGAAAGTGATGGCAAACATGGGCAAGTTATTGGAGTGATAAAAGATTATAATTTTAATACACTTGACCAACCCATGCAGCCTGAAATTATAGATGTTAGCGCACCACGCTTTACGCAGTTTGCTATTAGCATTCAACCAGATCATGCACATGAGACTATTGATTTTATAAAACAAACTTGGAATCAACTTTTTCCTGAACGCGTTTTTGAGTACACTTTTTTAGATAGTGATATAAATGCTTTGTATAAAGACAAAGAGAACCTAAGCAAAATTATTGAATACTTTGCTTTGATAGCCATTTTACTTTCTTGCTCGGGCTTATTCAGTTTAGCATCTTTTCTTTCTATGCAGCGCACCAAAGAAATTGGCATTAGAAAAGTGCTGGGTGCAAGTGTATCGGGTATCCTTACTATGTTATCTAAAGATTTTGTACAACTGGTGCTTATTGCATTTGTAATTGCTTCGCCATTAGCGTGGTACTTAATGTCGAAATGGCTGGAAAGTTACGCTTACAAAGTTGACATAAGTTGGTGGATATTTGCATTAGCAGGAATAATAGTTCTTTTATTAACCTCGCTTACAGTAGGCTTTCAAAGTATTAAAGCTGCCATAACTAACCCTGTGAAAAGTTTACGAACAGAATAAATAATAGTATGATTGAATTAAATCGCATTTGCAAATGGGTAAACGTAGGAGGAGCCCGGGTTTTTTTATTAAAAGACATAAACCTATCAATTAATAAGGGAGAATTTATTTCTATTATGGGGCCTTCGGGCTCAGGTAAGTCAACACTTTTAAATGTAATTGGCATGTTAGATGAATTTGATGAGGGCAGTTATTTATTTGATAACCTTGAAATAAAAAACATAAAAGAAAAGCAACGTGCTTTTTTATACAAACAAAATATAGGATTTGTTTTTCAGGCATATCACCTTATTGATGAACTTACCGTGTATGAAAACATAGAAACTCCGTTAATTTATCAGAACATTAAAATGGTTGAAAGAAAAGCGATGGTGGCTGATATATTAGACCGTTTTCAAATTGTGGGTAAAAAAGATCTTTTTCCCGCTCAACTTTCAGGTGGGCAGCAACAATTAGTGGGTATAGCACGTGCTATTATTACCAAACCAAAAGTGCTGTTGGCAGATGAACCTACGGGCAACCTTAACTCTAAGCAAGGAGAAGAAATTATGGAGTTATTTAAAAAATTAAATAAAGAAGATGGCACTACTATTATACAAGTTACTCATTCTGAAAAGAATGCGGAGTATGGCTCACGCGTTATTCATTTACTGGATGCCAGATTAGAAAATAAATAGCAGTTACTATTTATAGTTTATCAAAGTCTGAATTATCAAACCCTTTACCCATTTTAATAATTGGTTTATCTGACGTTCCTTTAATGCTAATAGGAATTTTTAATTTACTAAACGGAGGCACAGATAATTTTATAGAATAATCTATTGTTTCATCCTCTATGCCTTGTGAGCCTTCTACCTCCGTTAAAAATTTACTCACCTTAAATGTAAACGGATACATCAAAAATCTTCCTTTTTTAATTTCAGTATCTATAGTAACATCGGCAAGTTGAGGGTCTTTAAATTCTTCTTTTTTAGAAACGTTTTTTATGTGATTCATAAGTTTCATTCCTTTTACTGATACACTATCTATAATAATTTTTCCACTTCCTTCCAATGTAGAATAAATAGGAGAAAAATCGGGTGTTACTTCTCCTTTTAAACTATATTTAGTAGAGAAGTTACCCGCGGCCGAACAAGTTCCTTTTGGGTCAACAAAGGTTTTATAAGCTTTGTCAAAATCTAACTTATCAACGCTTATATCCATATCAAACATAGGGTGTTTCGCATTCTTGGTGCTATAATCTCCGCTTATACTCATTTTAGAATCAAGCGTGTTGAACCCAGTTTCATTTAATGTTAAAACACCATTCTGTATTTTTATTTCTCCGTTAAGATTGGCTATATCCATATCACCAAATTTTACCATTTTAATATCAGAGTCTATAGTAAAACCAATGTTATCAGGAATAATCATTACTTCGGGTTGCACCGTGCTTGTAGCAGCTGTTATTGTTTTTTTTGTAGTATCGGTAACAGTTTGTGTAGTAGGCGTACTTGCTGTACTTGGAAACCATTGGTTTAAATCCATCGTATCGCAATACATGGTAAGGTCTCCTTTAATGGGTGCATCATTTCTGATTATATACGGTATGTAATTATATAAATGTCCGCTTAGGGTTACATTACTTTTACCAAACTCGGCTTGAAATCTGTTAAGTACAATTTTATCGGGAGCAAATGTAAATAAGGCATCATCTATATGAATAGGAAAAGCTATATCTGTATTTTTATACGATACGTTTTTAACTTCGAGTGTACCATTTGTTTTTAACTGATTATATTGTTTAGCTTCTATTTCAGTAAGGTTTCCTTGCGCATCTAAATCAAAATTAAGCGTGCCTTTTAAACTTGTATTGGCAACCGGATATACTTGTGTAAGTTTTGCTAAATCAAGCAAGCCATCTGCTTTAATGTTATAATTATAATCTTTAAAATCAGATACTGTACCACTCATTACAAAAGGTTCATCATCTAATAAAAAAGTAAGATTATTTAAACTAACGCGTGTATCAGCAATTTGCCCCGTACTATTAGCTACTTCAGCATTTAGCTGAATGCTATCCATATCAAGCGGGGAATTTTTAGATTTTACATAACCCTTTTCTAAATTAAAAAATGCGTCCACCTTTGGGAATAATTTAAGTGAATCGCTGTATCTACCATTTACTTTAATTTCAGAAGTTAAAATTCCCCTTAAAACCAAACCATCTACCGGATACATTTTTTCTATTTCAGCTAAATCAGCTTTTAATTTAATATCGGCCGTAACATACATGTGCTTTTTTCCTTTAACAGATAAGCTGCCATGTATGGGTTCTTTATTAATTTCAACATGAAATGTTTTTAGGTTGTAGCTGCTGTGTTCAGGATTTCCATCAGGATTATCAGCCACAAAATCAAAATTTATTTTTTCTAAAGCTTTAGGTAAGTGGCTGTACTTAAACAAAGCATCCATTACTTTTAAGTCGATATGAAAGGCAGGTACTTTATTATCTTGTACATCGTACACACCTTTTATATAACCATTACATGCAAAATCACCTTTGGTTTCAATGCCTTTTAAATCTTGCTGATAGATGCCCGGTAATAAAGAAAGTAAATTTTTAAAGCTGGTTTCTTTAACTACAAATTTTAAATCGGTTTCATAACCCCTATCAAGCAATTTAAAATAACCTGCAAAACCAAATTTAAACTCTCCTAATTGAAAGTTATGATCTTTAAAAATAAATTTCTTATCCTTTAAATCCATTTCCATTTGTAAATCGGCTGCAAATAGTTTTTTGGTAAAATAACGGATGCCATTATATTCAACCGTTAAATCATTTACTTTAGTTGTGAGATCTAAATCAGAAATATCTTGTTTAAAATCGCCAGAACCACTATGGTACAAGCCTCCAACCTCTATATACGTTCGTTGCAGTTTATCGTCATATACAATTCTGCCATTATTGATAGACCATTTATCAATAGCAATTTCAAAACTCTTTCCTGAGGAAGTTTTTTTAGTTGATGTATCTGCTTTCACAATATCGTAATTAGCTTTTCCGTTTTTAAGAATACGCGCATAAATTAAAGGGTCTTCTAAATCAATGCCTTTAATTTCTATGCCTTGCCCTTTTATTAATTTGTAAAGGTTTAACGATACGCTTATTTCCTTTGCATCAATAAAGGTGTCGCCGGCAAATTCGTTAATGCCTGTAATAGTGGGGTTATACAACGTAATAGCAAAACGAGGGAATTTTTTGAACGAAGAAAAGCCCAATTCAGAAAAATCTACTTTGGCATTTATATTTTTATCTACCTCGGTAAGCAGCATAGTTTTTATTTTACTTTTAAATAAAAAAGGAATAGAAACTAATGCCAAGCACAGTACCAAAATTGTGATGAACAGAATTTTTATTGTTTTCTTAAATACTTTTAGCATAATTTTTTATAGGTTAAATTTTAAAAATGAATATGGATAAACTCGTATTTATAAAGTAAATAAAGTACTACACCCGCAATTATAGATAAAATAAAAATAGCGGGAAGGAAAGGTCTTTTCTTTTTAGTAAATGGGTCGTTTAAATTAATTTTGGCTCCTTTGGGCAATTCAGCCAAATGTGTAAGCGTGTTACCAAACTGAATATTTACTATGGCACGGGCATTTATAGCCCAGCCATTAGCATCTAATATAGGGGCTAAATTTCGTTTACGAAGTTTTAAGTAGGCTATAATCATTGACGGACCAGAGATTAATAAAATAAGACCCAGGACGGCAAAAGGCATTTTCCACCAAACCAAACCCATAAACCCAGCAACAACCGAAGCGAGTGCCGTACCAATAGCACCAATAGCCAAACCTATGGCAGCAAAAATTCCAACAAATTTACCTACATCAAAAGGAGCGGGCGGTTCTTTTTTTGCTTTAGTTTCTTCAACTTTTACCGGAACACTTTCAACACCCTTGCTTAAATCGGCATGCACTTTTTCATCCTGAGAGGCAGCAACTTTATTAATTTGTGTTTCGATAAAACGAGATACTTTACGGTAGGGTGAGAAAAATGCCTGGCGGATACTAATAGGATTATCTATAATTTTTATAACGGTAGCATCCCAATCTAAACCATTACGATCATAAAATAACGCATTTTTACCTACCACTAAATTATCAATATCGCCATTAGTTAATGCCGCTAAAACAATCATTTTTTCGTTGGTAGACCTTGAAACACAATCGCAATAAAGTAAATACATGCCACTAAATGAAACCATAGTTGCATGCTTGGCCATATCGCTTACTTTAATACATAGGTCGCAACTACGCTGGTCGATATATAAAGTTCCTGCCTGAAAAATTGCTTTGGAACCCGGAGTATAAAAATCAAAAAAAGTAACAAAGTTTTTTAATAGAATAAAAATATCTCTGTGGTAGCGTACCAGTTTATCAACCAAGATAATACTGTTGGCTTCATTTTCTAATGCCTTATCTTGCTGAATTAAACTTAATAATTGTTCTTTATAAGTGCCTTTTAATATCGTTTTAATTCTATCAAGACCAAGACCCTCAACAATAGCACCTTCTTTTTCAGACATCCATTTAGCGTAATCAGAAAAAGTATCAAGTATCGAAATCCACTCCGTTTCAGTGATGTTCTCTTTTCCTTTAAATAATTTATCTATGATTATAGCCTTAAATTCAGCTACGCTTTTTTCCCAAGCGGGGTTTATACCCATTACTACTGATAACGGTTTATTGGCTTCAATTTTAGCCAGTGGATATGTTGCGATTTCTTCCAAGCAACTTGAAAGGTCTTTAGCGGCTATCATTTCTACCTGCGCTACCTTTAAATTTAATGTCTCGGTTGATTGGGTATCAAAAGCAGCTAAGCGGCAGCGCATAAAATAATCTTCAACCTTAGCTTTTATGGCGCAAACATTTTTATAAGCAGCTTCGGTACCTTCTCCTAACGGAAAAATGGTTTGTGAATCAGCTTCTTTTTTTGCGTGCCAAGCCGCATACTTTTCGCAATTATCTATAAAAGTCAATAAAAGTTCTTCCGTAATGCCTTGCTTGCCGCTTCTATCAATTAAAGAGCTTACACATTGTATAATTTCATTTAAAAACTGTACAAGCTCAGGAGTAGCAACAGTATCTTCTGTAATAATGCCATCACCATTAAAACGAGTAGATGCAAATATTTTTTCAGTATCCGATGTTTCTTCTACCGTAAGCTCTGTATTATTTTCTTTACCTAAATTTTTTAAAATTGTTTTAGCCGAGCTTAAGAGCGTTTTACCAATATCTGTACTATCATTTATGGCACTTAATGGAAAAATGGGTGATTGCTTTAATAAATCATCCGGATTTTTTAAAACAGATGTTATCCAATTGACAGCCTCTATTATTTCCGGAACTCTTATTTGACCATCTTTATCTGCATCAATAATTTGCAACGTTTTTTTGTCAATTTCCAATCCGTTTACCGGACAACTTAAAGCGGTCCATAATTTCGGATCAAGGTCAGATAAATTCAATAAGTCGGATCCGGATTCTAAATTTACCCGCTTTACCCCTCCAACAGAAGAGAAACTCCATATATGTTCGTTAGCTTTCATATTTTACTGCATT
>JABDDQ010000050.1 GCA_013287545.1 Bacteroidota bacterium
ACACAAGAAAGAGACCACTAAAAAACGCAATATAAATAAGCCATAGTGAATGGTTTTATTCACATCTTGCTTAGGTTTTCGGTATAGTAAAAATGCGTATCCTAATCCTGCCAAAAGGCAAACCAATACAAGCCATATAGGATATTCGGTAGTAATCAAAATCTACATCAAGAATTAAAAATTCTCAATTAGGTTAGCATCCCTCCGCAAACATTAATGGTTTGTCCGGTAATGTAAGCGCTCATATCACTTGCTAAAAATATGGTTGCGTTAGCCACATCATCAACATGACCACCACGTTTTAACGGAATGCCATCACGCCATTGTTGTACAACTTTTTCATCTAACACACCTGTCATTTCGGTTTCAATAAAGCCAGGTGCAATAGCATTACTGCGTATATTACGTGAGCCTAACTCCAATGCAATAGATTTTGTAAACCCAATAATGCCCGCTTTTGATGCAGCGTAATTGCTTTGTCCGGCATTGCCTTTTACGCCAACCACCGAACTCATATTTATAATAGAACCTTTTTTTGCTTTTAACATAGGTTTGGTAACAGCCTTAGTTAAATTAAAAACTGATTTAAGATTCGCGTTTATAACTTCATCCCATTGTTGTTCGCTCATGCGCATTAACAATGTATCACGAGTTATGCCTGCGTTATTTACTAATACATCAACTGTACCAAATTCGGCAACCACATTATTAACTAATTCTTCAGCAGCTTTAAAATCAGCAGCATCACTTTTATAACCTTTGGCTTTAATGCCAAAAGCACTAAGTTCAACCTCTAAGGCTTTTGCTTTTTCTTCTGAACTTAAATACGTGAAGGCAACATTAGCGCCTTGTTTGGCAAATGCAAGTGCAATGCCATGCCCAATGCCACGAGAGGCACCTGTTATAATTGCTGTTTTTCCGGTTAATAATTGCATAATTTGTGTTTGAAGCAAAGATAATAGAAACTAATTCAAAATGGGTAAGATTAGGTTAAAACTAAAAACCTAAAAACGACTATTTTAACGTTAGCAGAGCAACACTTTCTACATGCAGGGTTTGCGGAAACATATCTACTGCCTGCACTTTTTTGCACTTCATATTTTTCAGCTAACATAGCTACATCTCGCGCCTGCGATGCCGGGTTACAGCTCACATATACAATTTTAGGAGGAGCCAGTTCTAAAATTTTAGATACTACACTTGGGTGCATGCCCACACGGGGTGGGTCAGTAATAATAACATCAGGCCTGCCATTAGCGGCTATAAAACCATCGTTTAAAACATCCTTCATATCGCCTGCGTAAAAAGATGTGTTGCCAATATTATTAACACGTGCATTTTCTTTCGCATCTTCAATGGCTTCGGGTACCGATTCTACACCAACTACGTGCTTAGCATTTTTAGATACAAATAAAGCGATGGTACCTGTACCGGTATATAAATCGTATACTATTTCGTTACCCTTTAAATCGGCAAAATTGCGGGTAATTTTATATAATTGGTAGGCTTGTTTTGAGTTTGTTTGGTAAAAAGATTTTGGTCCTATTTTAAATTTCAGTCCCTCCATTTCTTCATACATGAATTCGTTGCCACTAAAACACTGCACTGGTAAATCGTAAATGGTGTCGTTGCCTTTTTGGTTTATTACGTATAACAAAGCTGTAATTTGTGGGAAAGTTTTTTTAACATGCCCCAATAAGGCGTTTATTTTTTCGGTGTCGTTATCATAAAAAGAAAACACACACATAATCTCTCCTGTAGTAGATGTTCGTATAATAAGTGTGCGCATTAAACCCGCCTTATCGCGTATGTTAAAAAAGTCGTAACCTTGAGCAAGCGCAAACTTTTTTACCTCGTTACGTATTTGGTTTGATGGGTCGGGTTGCAAATGGCAATGTTGTACATCCAACACTTTATCAAACGCACCCGATACATGGAAACCGCAGCCGTTATGGTTTTCAATAACGTCTTTATTTTTAACTTCTTCTGCAGTAAGCCACTTTTTATTAGAAAACCCAAAATCGAGTTTATTGCGGTAGTAATAAATTTCTTCGCAACCCAATATGTCAAAGGTTTGTCCAACTTCAACTTTAGCTAATCGTTTAAACGCATTTACAACCTGATTTTGTTTGTACTGCAATTGCGCCGTATAACCAAAGTTTTGCCATTTACAGCCACCACAGGTACCAAAATGCTGACAAGGGGCTTCTACCCTATGCTCAGATGGTTTTACCAATTGAGTTATTTTAGCAAAACCAAATTTCCGTTTCTTTTTGTACACGTTAATATTGCACAAATCGCCCGGTACGGCACCTTCAACAAATACAACCCAATCGTTTATTTTAGTAACACCTAATCCTTCCGATGATATGTCTACAATTTCAATATTTTCAAATGTTTGCTGTGTAAATTTTTTACTCATCTCCGTAAAATATAGGACTGGGTTGTTTCTTTTTATTGGGTTGATATAATGGCTGTTGTTGATATAAAGGTTGTTGGGGTTGCCCTTCTTGAGGCATTTGCGGCTGTTTGCCACCCGCTTGTTTGTATTTTCTATAATAATACATGATAGGTGCATATAAATCATAACCCTCGTGAGTTACAATAAACTGGTTATCTACGCGCCAGGCGTATCGTCTAAAATCATCAAAATCTATCGTTTCATCTTCCGTTAATTGCCTTAATATTTCAGGATTTAATTTCTTATTAACCTCTTCCTGTATCAAAATCTCCTGAAAAATTTGTTGCAGTTTACGCTGTTCTTTTCCTTTACGGCTAAACTGGTCGTATAAAGCAGTTATAGGACTATTAAAGGCATCAAGCCCTTTTGGCGCAGCATGTTGGGTTATATAACGTTTCATATAATCAATCTCATTCGGCTTAATTTTGTTAGCAACAACAGTAACACTTTGTATGTTTACCATCATAGTGTGCATTACAATTTTCACTGGCTTTTTAATACTATCGTTCACATTTTTAATAAGCGATACGGGATATTTTCTACGTGCATAACCCACATACTGAAAGGTAAGCGTATCGCTATTTTGACCAATTATGGTAAAGTTCCCGTTATAATCCGTGATGGTTCCATTACCTGTTTTCGAATTAATGAGATACACGTATGGCATTGCAGTTGTACTATCTTGGTCTACAACCGTACCGTTTATAACAAACTTGCGCTCAACCTTTTGCGAAAAGCCTTTACAAGCAAACAATACAATAATTATAAATAAAATCTTTCTTACCAAAACTGCTTAAAAATACATTAAATCTTATTCACACACGTTAAAAACTCAGCACACAAAAGTAGCTTTTTAATATTACCTTTGTGTTGATAGATGGAAGAACCTTTTGTAGTATCGGCACGTAAATACAGGCCTCAAACTTTTGAGACCGTAGTGGGGCAACAACATATTACCACTACACTTAAAAATGCCATTAAAAATAATCATTTAGCGCAAGCCTTTTTATTTTGTGGTCCGCGCGGAGTGGGTAAAACTACCTGTGCCCGTATTTTAGCCAAAACTATTAATTGCTTTAACCTAACGGCAGAAACAGAAGCTTGCGATAAATGCGATAGTTGTACATCTTTCAACAGCGGACAATCACTAAACGTATTTGAATTAGATGCTGCGTCAAACAACTCCGTTGAAGACATTCGTAATTTAATTGACCAGGTGCGTTTTGCACCTCAATTAGGTTCGCACAAAGTTTATATAATAGACGAGGTTCACATGCTATCCTCGGCGGCATTCAACGCCTTTCTTAAAACGCTGGAAGAGCCGCCTAAGCATGCCATTTTTATTTTAGCTACTACCGAGAAACATAAAATAATTCCTACCATTTTATCGCGTTGCCAAATTTTTGATTTTAATAGAATTAAATTAGATGACATATCTAATCACCTTGGTTATATTGCAAAAAAAGAAGGCATTACAGCTGAAGACGAGGCACTACGCATAATTGCCCAAAAGGCAGACGGCGGCTTGCGTGATGCTTGTAGCATGTTCGACCAAATGGTAAGTTTTGGCGGCAACACACTTACTTATAAAACCGTAATTGAAAACTTACATGTACTTGATTACGATTATTATTTTAAAATAACCGACGCACTTAACACACAAAACACATCAACCGTACTGTTAACTTTTAACGAAATTTTAGATAGTGGGTTTGATGGGCATCATTTTATTGCCGGTTTAGGTGAACATATACGTAACCTGTTGGTTTGTAAAGATGCTGCTACCATTCAGCTTTTAGAAGTAAGCGAAAACGTTAAGCAAAAATATTTGCAACAGGCACAAAGTTGCAGCACACAATTTTTATTAAAATCATTAGGCATTATTAATAGATGCGATACCAGTTACAAAACGGCTAAAAACCAGCGACTGCAAGTAGAAATTGCGTTACTGCAAATTAGTTACTTAAATGCCGCATCAATTGATGCGGAAAAAAAAAAGATAGTACAGAATCAGGCGTAACTGAAAACGTAATTACTGCAACTGCTGAAGCACCGAAGCAATCAACAGCTTCAAAGCCAAGCGCAACAGAAACTCCTCAACAAAAAACTACCACAAAACCTGTTGGTGCTTTTAAAGATTTAAATATTAATGATGGCTTTAGGTTAAAACAAGTACAGCAAATTACTGAAACAAAAAAAACTGATGCTACCGAAACTAAAGTCAGCGTAAGTTATACCCAGCCATTTACTTTAGAGCAACTACAACAAAGTGTAATTGACTACACAAAAAAAATGCAGGAGCAAGGCAAAAAACAAATTGCCAACATGCTTCGCCCTGAGGTTATATCGGTACAAAATGAAGTTGAAATAATTGTTGGCATAGAAAACAAAGCTCAGATAGATGGCTTTGAACCTATGAAGCAAGATTTTTTAGATCATGTACGTAAGGCCTTAAACAATCAAACCATTACTATGCGCATGGAGGAAAAAGTAGCCGACCCAACAAAAAGAGCTTACTCTCCGGCAGAAAAATTTGAAACCATGCTGCAAAAAAACCCGGCCCTGCTTACATTAAAAAACAGGTTGGGCATGGAGTTAGACTATTAATGTACGTGCTGTCCGCCGTTAATAGAGTAGTTAGCCCCTGTTATAAAGCTTGACTTATCAGATGCAAGGAAAGACACCAAATGTGCTACCTCTTCTGTTCCACCTAACCTACCCATTGGCACTTGCGCTACAATTTGAGTAAGTACTTTTTCGGGTACCGCCATAACCATATCGGTTGCTATATAACCCGGTGAAATGGTGTTTACTGTAATACCAAACTTAGCAACTTCCATCGCTAAACTTTTAGTAAAACCATGCATGCCCGCTTTTGCAGCGCTGTAATTGGTTTGTCCAAATTGCCCGCGTTGCCCGTTAACTGATGATATATTTATAATACGGCCAAATTTTCTATCCATCATACCTTGTAAAACATTACGCGTGCAATTAAATACACTATTAAGGTTGGTGTTTATAACTGCATTCCAATCATCCTTCGTCATATTTATAAGACGCATATCGCGGGTTATGCCCGCATTATTCACCAATGTATCTACCGGACCAATATCAGTTTCAATTTTTTTAATCATCTCGGCTGTACTGTCAAAATCTCCTACATCGCCATAAAATAATTCAACATGGCAATTATCTTTTTTCATTTCATCAAGCCAGGGTTCTGATTTTTCTTTACTTCGGTAGTTACCAACTACATGGTAACCATCTTCGTATAATTTTTTGCACATAGCTGTACCTAATCCACCTGTTGCGCCTGTTACTAAAACAACGCGTTTGTTTTGCTTATCCATCCTACACTAATTTTATACTCTAAAATTATTGCTTTCGGATGACATACTCAACTTTTTGAGGTGATATTTGTGTTATCTTACTGTCAACAATAGATGAAGAAACTGTTACTATAAGTTTTTCTTTTTGGTTTGTTGTCTGTTTAAAATCTACTGAAGCCTTGATAGCAGGGGCACTTAAACTATCAAACAAATTATAAGGAGCCGTTATAGTTACATTTACAAAAGCCGGAAAAATTTTAACACTTATACTAACAGGTGCATTTAACACTTGTACAGGTACCTGAATTGTTTTTTGCGCATACTCATCTAAATTAATTTGCAGCGTAACTTTTTGAGTTGATAGCGCAACTAAGCCATCTAACTCTTCGGGTAACTGAATATTTATTTGTTGTTCTACTTTTTGGTTTAAGTTATTTAAAACGAGTTTTTCGGTATAAAGCGTATCTAATTTTGCTATGGTGGCGCTATCAGAACTTATGGTAATAAACTGTGGCGTAACTTTTATACGTTTAAAAATACCTTGTGGCACATTATAATTTATTTGAACTTGAGGTTTTATAAAAACTTTTTTGGTGAACGTTTTCCCGAAAACAAAACGTATGCTATCGGGTTTTACTTTTATTAAATCTACATCCGTATTTAAGAGTTTAGATAGATTACCAATAAGTGCTACTGTATTTATAGCTGCGTTGCTGCCTGAAAATGATTTTTTATTGATTACTTCATTAACATCAATGGTAATTTCGGCAATAGATTTTTTTACCAGCAGCATTAAAAGTTTTGCACCACTGGTTTTTATATCTGCCATAATATAAGGCGGCAATTTATTTACAATGCGTTTACCTACCGGATAGTTTACAAATTGAACCGGAATAGCAACCGTGCGTGTATAGGTGCGATTTAATGCAGAAATGAGCCATAAAAAAGCAGAGATTAAAAGGCATATAAAAAAAGAAAATATCCTGCGTGTAGGATACTTTCTTTTTACATCTGATACATCTTTGCTTTGCAAAACAAAATTATTTTGTTTCAGCGTTTATGCCTACTGTGTTATCAACCGATAAAGCCGTTTTTGAAATTTTTAATCTGTTACCACCCTCTACTTCAATAATAAAAGTAGTATCGTTTATTTCGGCAATTTTACCATGTATGCCGCCAATGGTAACAATTTTATCTCCTTTTTTAATTTCGGCCATAAACTTTTTAGCTTCTTTTTGCTTTTTCATTTGCGGACGAATCATAAAGAAATAAAATACTACTACAATTAGTACTAAAGGTAAAAAGCTTTGAATAGAACCCATTACACCACCACCCGCTGCCGGTGCTGCTTCATCTAATAACATAAAAGTTGTTTGCATGTTTTGTCTTATTTATTTAATTGATAATTGATTACTTTTTTTCTGATGATTCGCTTGGGACAATAACATTACCTGTAATACTAATAAAAACCGTATTAGGCTCACAGTTAGTAAGGACGCTTACATCTTTTTTTATCATTCCTGATTTGCCATTGCTATCAAATACAACATCAATAGTACCTGTACCGCCCGGTGCAATGGGTGCTTTAGTTGGCTCAGCAATGGTACAACCACAACTTCCTTTAGCTGATGTAATAATTAAGTTTGATTTACCCTCGTTTGTAAAGGTAAATTTATGCGATACTTTTTCTCCTTGTATAATTTTCCCAAAATCATATGTGCCTTCGGCAAATTTAATTACAGGTAATTTATCTTTATCAATTTTGCCATTAGCGGTGCCTGAGAAGTTTACTATCTCTCCGTCAATTTTAGCGTCTTTTTCATTTTTATTTCCGCAAGAAAAAAGAACGGCTGTGCTTATTAGTACAATTAATTTCTTCATTACAAAAAATTTTGGGCAAAGATAGAAAACAATTCAGTTTTACATAACCGCCAATGATGTTATCTTTGTGAAGAATTTAAACGCAAGTTTTATGTTTTCCGCCATTTATGAGGGAATTTTACTGGGTATTTTTGTAGCTTTTTCAATAGGGCCTGCATTTTTTGCGTTGATTAACACCGGCATTCATCATGGCTTTAAATCGGGTGCGGCGGTAGCGTTCGGTATTTTTTTTAGCGATGTGTTTTTTGTTTTAACCACCGTATCGCTCATACATTTTGGTATGGCCGATTTAATAAGCAACCCTAAGCACCAGGCTTTTATGGGTGTTATTGGAGGCATTGTTTTAATTGTATACGGCGTGGTACATTTTATACAAAAAGAAGCCAAAAACCAATCGGAAACAGAAATTGAAATAAAATCGCCCAAAGTATCCGGACTTATTGTAAAAGGTTTTTTTTTAAACCTGTTTAACCCTTTTGTTTGGATTTTTTGGATGGCAACCGGAACTGCCATTAGCAGCAAGTACGAGTTTCACATATCGCATATTATTGTGTTTTATATATCTACGCTAAGTATTGTAATTTCTACCGATTTATTGAAAACCTTTGTGGGGCATAAAATAAAAAACTGGCTTAACGCAACTGTATTATTACGTATACGCCATGTAACAGGCGGCTTGCTCATTGCATTTGGTTTATACTTAATTTATAAAGTATTTTTTCTGCATTAAATGAGAGCCTTAAAATTTTTAGCCTTAGCTATTCTATCGGGTTTATTGCTTGGTACAAGTTGGTTTCCGCCATTTACCTGGTTAGTTTTTATAGCGTTTGTTCCGCTATTGGTTGTAACAGCACAAATTGAAAACAGCCACATTAAAAGAAAAAAACTAACGGTTTTTTTATTAGCCTACCTAACCTTTATAATTTGGAACAGTTTTGATACCTGGTGGATTTGGTACGCATCTGATGGGGGAGCAATTGCTGCTATTGTGGCCAACTCCTTATTAATGGCGTTAACCTACTTACTTTATTTTACGCTTCGCCGACGAATGATACGTTCTATTTACAGCATTTGGATTTTAATTCCGGTTTGGTTATCGTTTGAATATTTGCACACCAAGTGGGACTTAGCTTGGACTTGGCTAACTCTTGGCAACGTTTTTGCTTTTGAACATAACTGGGTGCAGTGGTATGAGTTTACCGGAGTATCTGGCGGCACAGCCTGGATACTGACAATAAATATTCTTCTCTACCAAATACTAAAAGCTAAGCTACAGGAATCAAGAATAAGAATGGCTGCTGTGGTGCTTATTGCGCTTATTCCTATAGGGATTTCAAAAGTAATTATCAGTAATTTAAGTAAGCAAACCAATAACGTAAAAAGTCAGCAAGTACTAATTGTTCAACCTAATATAGACCCTTATAATGATAAATTTAATGGTGATTTTCAGGGGCAGTTACAAGGCGTTTACAATAAAATAAAAAATAAAATTACGCCAAAAACCAAATATGTAGCACTACCCGAAACTTTTTTAACCGAAAGCATTTGGGAAAATAAATTAGAAGATTCTTATTCTATAAAATTTTTAAAAGATAGTTTACTGGCAAAATTTCCTGATTTAAATATTGTAGTTGGTGCCACTACTTTTTATCAATACAGTAAAAATGAAAAGCTATCGGTTACCGCCAGACCTTTTAGTGATAATGGTGAAGTCTTTTACGATGTATACAACACGGCCATTCAGTTAAACAAAACAGGCATTAAGCTATATCATAAATCTAAATTAGTACCGGGTGTTGAGCGCATGCCCTACCCTGCCCTGTTTAAACCTTTAGAAGAGCTTGCTATTAATTTAGGTGGCACCTTTGGAAGCCTTGGCACACAAGATACCCGTGATGTATTTTTTAATGCTGATAAAAGCATTGGTGTGGCACCTGTAGTTTGTTACGAAAGCATTTTCGGCGAGTACGTAAGTGAATATATTAGCAACGGAGCCAACCTTATTTTTATTATTACCAACGATGGCTGGTGGCGCGATACCCCGGGTTACAAACAACACCTGGCTTACGCTCGCTTACGTGCGATAGAAACACGCCGACAAATTGCACGGTCGGCCAACACAGGCATTAGTTGTGTGGTTGATGAATTAGGAGATTTACATGCAGAACAACCTTGGTGGAAAGAGGGTTATATAATGGCTAACCTTGTGCCAAACAATCAAAAGACTTTTTATGTGCGTTTTGGCGATGTGTTGTCAAAATTTGCAGCGTTACTAACTATTTTAATAATTGGGTACAGCATTTTTTTAGGGTTTAAGAAGCCTAATAATTCGTAATTTTGTACCCGAAAATTTAATCGTTCATTCAATTAAAAACATATATATGGAAAAATTTGATGTTACCGTAATTGGTTCTGGTCCGGGTGGTTATGTAGCTGCTATTCGTTGTGCGCAATTAGGCATGAAAACTGCCTTAATAGAAAAATATCCAAGTTTGGGTGGTACTTGCTTAAATGTAGGTTGCATTCCATCAAAAGCTTTGTTAGATTCTACCGAACATTATCATAAAGCGGTACATCAGTTTGCAGACCATGGCATCGAAGTTAAAAATGTAAAAGTTGACCTTCCTAAAATGATTGAACGCAAACGTGGTGTTGTAAAGGCAACCGTTGCAGGCATCGATTATTTAATGAAGAAAAATAAAATCACCGTGCTTGCAGGGCATGGTTCATTTGTAAATAAAAATACGATAGAAATTACCAAGGCAGATGGTAACAAAGAACAAATTGAAAGTGCTAAAACCATTATTGCTACAGGTTCAAAACCTGCATCGTTACCGGGCATCGAAATAGATAAAAAACGCATTATTACATCAACCGAAGCTTTAGAGTTACAAGAAATTCCAAAACACATGATTATTATAGGTGGTGGTGTTATTGGCTTAGAGCTGGGTTCGGTTTACGCGCGTTTAGGTGCTAAAGTAAGTGTAGTTGAATTTATGGATAGCATTATTGCTACCATGGATAGAGGATTGGGTAAAGAATTACAACGCTTGCTTAAAAAAGATTTAGGTTTTGAGTTTTACCTAAAACATAAAGTAACCGGCGTTAGTGCAAAAGCAAAAGAAGTTACCGTTAGTGCTGATAACGATAAAGGAGAAAAAGTTGAATTAAAAGGAGATTATTGTTTAGTGGCTGTTGGCCGTAAAACATATACCGAAAACCTTGGTTTAGATAAAGCAGGTGTTAAAGTTGATAACCGTGGAAGGATTGAGACCGATGAACATTTAAAAACAAACGTTGATAATATTTATGCGATTGGCGATGTAATTAAAGGCGCTATGCTTGCACACAAAGCCGAAGAAGAAGGTGTGTTTGTTGCTGAAACTATTGCAGGACAAAAACCACACATTAACTATAATTTAATTCCGGGAGTGGTTTACACATGGCCTGAGGTTGCTTCGGTTGGGTTTACCGAAGAGCAATTAAAAGAGCAAGGTAAAAAATATAAAGTTGGTTCATTCCCTTTTAAAGCAAGCGGAAGAGCACGCGCCAGTATGGATACCGATGGTTTTGTAAAAGTGTTGGCTGATGAAGCAACCGATGAAATATTAGGTGTGCACATGATTGGTCCTCGTTGTGCTGATATGATTGCTGAAGGCGTTGTAGCTATGGAGTACCGTGCAAGTGCAGAAGACATTGCCCGAATGAGTCATGCACATCCAACTTTTACTGAAAACATGAAAGAGGCTTGCTTAGATGCAACCGCTAAACGCCCTATACATTTATAGTTTTAATCAGCAGCTGTGCAAAAAATACTGATTAAAAATATTAAAAAATTGGTGCAGCTACGTGATGTACAGGTTAGCACCATTAAAGGCAAAGACATGGATGTTTTGCCTTGTCTTGATGATGCATGGTTGGCTATTGATAATGGGTTGATTGCCGATTATGGCTCCATGAGCGATTTCCCCGGCATTGCAGACTGGAAAGATTTGCAAGTAATTGATGCATCAGGTAAAATGGTTTTTCCATCGTGGGTTGATAGTCATACACATATTGTTTATGCTGGAAGCAGAGAGCAAGAGTTTACCGATAGAATAAAAGGCTTATCGTACGAAGAGATTGCACAACGTGGTGGCGGTATTTTAAACTCATCAAAAAAATTACAAGATGCCAGCGAAGAAGAACTTTTACAACAAGCCTTACCCCGTTTGCACGAAATTATTTTGCAAGGCACAGGTGCTGTTGAAATTAAAAGCGGTTACGGCTTGAATTTAGAGAGTGAGCTAAAAATGCTTCGCGTAATTAAAAAAATAAAAGAGCTTACTAAACTTACTGTAAAATCAACTTTTTTAGGTGCGCACGCTTTTCCGTTAGCATACAAACAAAATAAACGTGGTTACATTGATTTAATTATTAAAGAGATGATTCCGGCGGTAGCCGAAGAAAAATTAGCAGAGTATATTGATATTTTTTGCGAGCAAAATTATTTTTCATTTGACGAGACCATTGAAATTTTAGAAGCAGGTAGAAAACATGGATTAACCCCAAAGGTGCATGCTGAGCAAATGAGTCATAGTGGTGGGGTTGAAGCAGGTGTAAAATGCAAAGCTATTAGTGTAGACCATTTAGAGTATGTAAACGAAGCTGATATTAAGTTGTTAATGAATTCCATTACCATGCCCACCATTTTACCGGGCGCGGCTTATTTTGTTAGTTTGCCTAACCCGCCTGCCCGCCAAATGATTGATGCCGGTTTGCCGCTTGCCATTGCCAGCGATTTTAATCCAGGTACAAGCCCAACAGGTAACATGAATTTAATGCAGAGCATTGCCTGCATACAATATAAATTAACCCCTAACGAAGCCATTAACGCATCAACCATGAATAGTGCCTACGCTATGCAGGTAGAAAAAGAACTGGGCAGCATCACCATTGGCAAAAAAGCGAATTTATTTATCACCAAGCCAATTCCTTCAAGCGATTTTATAAGTTACTCTTTTGGTAGTAACTTGGTTGAAACCGTTATTTTAAACGGAGAAGTTTATAAAGGGTAGGTTTATTTTAATCTATCAACAAGTAGCATTTCTTTTATCAACAAAAGCCCAAAAGGCTTATTTCTTTATTAAATTTATAGGGTAATTTTTCAGCGCATGTTTTTAATTTTTGATACCGAAACCACGGGCTTGCCCCGTAATTATAACGCCCCCTTAAGTGATAGTGATAATTGGCCCAGGGTGGTGCAAATTGCCTGGCAGTTACATGATGTAAAAGGTAATTTAATTTCGGCTAATAGCATTATTGTTAAACCAAATGGATTTACCATTCCGTTTAATGCGGCGCAAGTGCATGGCATTACTACTGAACGTGCCTTAGCAGAAGGGCATGATTTGCAAGGCGTAATGAATGAGTTTGTTGAGGCAGTTAAACAAACAAAATATTTATGCGGACATAACATTGAATTTGATTTAAGCATTGTTGGTGCCGAGTTTATTCGCTTGGGCATGTCTGATTTTTTTGCAGGCAAACCAGTTATTGACACGAAAAATGATGATGTAACCGAGTTTTGTGCTATACCGGGCGGAAGAGGTGGAAAATATAAATGGCCGAAATTAGAAGAGCTTTACCATAAACTATTTA
The DNA here is from genome assembly GCA_013287545.1 of Bacteroidota bacterium. GTDB lineage: Bacteria > Bacteroidota > Bacteroidia > B-17B0 > Aurantibacillaceae > PALSA-968. The sequence goes on from JABDDQ010000050.1 coordinate 13,312, forward strand.
ATCAGGGGTTTGAAGCAGCCCATAACGCAGCCTTTGACGTACAGGCAACTACTAAGGCATTTTTTGAATTACTAAAACGTGGTATTTTAAAAGTCAGCGAACTTCCATCTACCGATTTACAAAGCATTAATTATGTTGCACCCGATTTAAGTGCTTTATTAGAACACGAAAAGGCTTTAAAAAATCAGGGTGCAAAAAGTAAAGATGAGGATGTAAAAGGAGCAACTAAAGTTGACATACAAACTTCAGATATAAAGTTTTCTCACCTGCATAACCACACTCAGTTTTCGGTTTTACAAGCTGTAAGCGACATTGATGATATGGTTAAACGGGCCATTAGTTTTGGTTGTCCGGCACTTGCCATTACCGACCACGGAAATATGTATGGTGCTTTTTTATTTTGGCAAAGTATAGATAAACAAAACAAAGGCATTAAGGCATATAACGATGCTATTGATAAAGGAGAAAAAGAAGGCCCTAAAAAACAAGAATTAAAAGCCATTATTGGTTGCGAACTTTATATCTGTAAAGATCGCTTGGATAAATCGAAACAAGACAATGGTTTTAGCCAAGTATTTTTGGCTAAGAATAAAATTGGTTATCAAAATCTTTCTAAACTAAGTTCTATAGGTTTTACTGAAGGCTCTTATTATGTACCTCGTATCGATAGAGAAGCCCTATCAAGACATAAAGAAGGTTTAATTGCTACTACAGGTTCGTTAAGCGGTGAAATTCCTAATTTGATTTTAAATGTAGGGGAAACACAAGCAGAAGAAGTTTTTGTTTGGTGGAAAGAGCAATTTGGTGAAGATTTTTATGTAGAGCTTAACAATCACAATTTACCTGAAGAGAGCGTGATAAATGAAACCTTAATTCGCTTTGCTAACAAACACGGTGTAAAATATTTTGCAGCTAACAACAATTATTATCTCGATAAAAAAAATGCGGCAGCTCATGATGTTTTACTTTGCGTAAAAGATAACCAGTTAAAAGAGACACCTATTGGACGCGGCAGAGGCTTTCGTTATGGTTTCCCTAATCAGGAATTTTATTTTAAATCTCCGGCAGAGATGCAGAAGATTTTTAGTGATACGCCCGAAGCACTCGAAACTACCAACGAGATTGCAGCTAAAATAGAATCGTTTAAGCTGGGGAGAGATGTACTGTTACCCAAATTTCAAATACCGGATGAGTTTAAAGATGTACGCGATGAAGACCCCGCTGATGAAGGAAAAGGCAACCGTGGTGAGAATGCTTATTTAAAATACCTTACTTATGAAGGTGCAAAAAAACGTTATCCTGATTTAACAGAAGAAATAAAAGAGCGTATAGATTTTGAATTAGCCACGGTTGAGCGTATGGGCTTTCCGGGTTACTTTTTAATTGTATCTGACTTTACAACCGAGGCTCGCAGATTAGATGTATCAGTTGGTCCGGGTCGTGGTTCGGCGGCAGGCTCTGCTATTGCGTATTGTTTAGGCATTACAAATATCGACCCTATAAAATACGATTTACTATTCGAGCGTTTCTTAAACCCTGATCGTATATCGATGCCCGATATAGACATCGACTTTGATGATGAAGGGCGTGATAAAGTAATTGATTACGTAATAAAAAAATACGGCAGTAATCAGGTAGCACAAATTATTACCTAT
>JABDDQ010000051.1 GCA_013287545.1 Bacteroidota bacterium
TGCCAGCCTTTAAAATCTTTTTTCCATAAACCGGCAAGGGCATAACAAAAAGGCACAACAGTTAAAGCAAATCCTAAAAACAGGGTTGGCGGGTGTATGGTCATCCAATAGTTTTGTAGTAAAGGGTTTAAACCACGGCCATCTAATTTCGCTAAGTAATCCGGACTCTTAAAAAGCGGGATATTGCTGAATTCAGGATTTTCACGAAGTAAAATAAAAGGATTACTACCAATTTTTGTCCCGAAAATAATTACACCTAATAACATGGTAGCTAAAAAAGCCTGCACTAACGATAAAATGCTCATTACGCTGGCTTCGTAATTTTTAGCCGTGCGTTGCAAAACCAAACCTATAAAGGCATGCCAAATGGTCCACAATAAAAAACTACCCTCCTGTCCTTCCCAAAAGCAAGAAAAAATATAGCGCATAGGCATTATATTATTGGAGTGTTGCCATATATACGAGTACTCATAAAAGTGATTATACAGCATATAAAACAAGGTGCTCATTATGCCTGCCACTCCTAAAACATGTATTCGGAAAGAAACACGTGCCAGTTTAAGCCAGCTTGTTTCTAAAGGATTTTTTTCGGCGAAAAAATAAGCAATGGCTGCTTGTAAGGATGCAATAAAAGAGAGTATGATGAAAAAATTACCTACATGCCCTGCCCACAAACGTTCCCCTACATATGTTATTTGCTCTTGCATTTGGGCCGCAAAGATACATTTTAATGAGATTGACAGTTACGAATGACAAATTAAAATGGACACAAAATTTTAATCTCATTTTCTATTAATTTTGCCAAAAACTTCTAATAAATGGGTGCTGGAATATTTTTTTCTATTGGCTTATGCTTTCTTTTTAGCATTCCTTTAGTTACTGCCTTTTTTGCTAAAAGAATGGGGAGACGACCCATAGTTTGGTTTTTTATAGGTGCCGCTTTACCCGGTATAAAATGCATCGATGGTGCCATGGCTAACTTTGGTTGGGGCAGCACATTTAATGCTGGTAAACAAAAATAAGGGCAACTCTATTTTTTCGGGCTTACTGTTGGCTTTGGTAACATTTATATTGGTGCTTTATTCAACATTTTTAACCCGTAGCGGTATTTTGGGTAACGCATCGGTACATGCTTTTACTGATTTAGGCATGCAAAAACAATTGCTGTTGTACTTACTAACTTTTGTGTTTTTAAGTATCTATTTACTACAACAACATAAAGCTATATCGTTTGCTTATATGTGTTTAACAGCTACTTTATTTTTACTTGTTTTTGCTTTTAACATTCAGCCAACTATTTTACTTACGGTTTGGGGTTCGGTATCATTAGTGTTATTGTTTACAGGTTATTTTATAGAGTTTCCGAAAGATGAAAAAGAAGAAAGTGTTTATAGCAGAGAGTTTTGGTTGTTTGTTGCCTCCTTTGTTTTGTTTTTATCAGCTGTAACCATTAGCATTTTTACTTCTATTCCAATATTCAATAAAATGTTTGGAATGAATAAAGCTCCTTTTACTATTGATAAGTACAATGCCTGGCAGATACCATTTGCTATTATAGTAGCCTTTTTGCTTGCCATAGGGCAATTCTTTAAGTATAAAGACACCGACAAAAAGCAATTTTTTAAAAACCTTCGTATATCTGCTTTACTGGCTGTTGCTTTTGGTGGTGTAGCATCTGCTGCTTTATATTTTTCGCATGGGTGGAATGAGGCTACATCAACACAAAAAACAAATTACATAACCTATTCGGCTTTACTTATAACATCTGCCTTTGCTTTATTTGCTAATACAGCTTATTGGGTTCGCATTTTAAAAGGACACGTTAAATACATTGGCTCATCAATGGCACATATTGGTTTTGCTTTATTGCTTGTTGGAGCACTTATTTCTACTTCTAAAAAAGCTACCTTATCTAAAAACACGTCGCAAAAAAGTGTTTCTTCTTTAGGGAAGGATTTTGACGACAAAAAAAATATTTTACTTACAAAAGGAGATACATTACCTATGGGGCCTTATTATGTTAGCTATACCGGTAAAGAAAAAACGGGAGTTAACATGAATTTTAAGGTTGAGTATTTTTTACGTGAGCAGGATAGATTTGTAAAGCAATTTGAATTATCGCCTATAGTACAAATGAATGCCCGTATGGGTAATGTAGCAGAACCGGATACACGCAGGTTTCCGGCATACGATATATATACGCATGTAACTTATGCTGATTTGGATAATGTAAATGAGCAAACTGTAAATGATTATACCGAACCTCAGGATAATGTTATACACTTGCATGATACCATTTATTCATCAAACTCTATTATAATTTTAGATTCGCTACTTACCAATATATCTAAAGAACAATATCAAAAAAATGATTCATCTATTTGGGTTACAGCTGTTTTTCATGCATTTGACATTGATAAAAAAGTTCATCGCGCTTCTCCGAAATATCATTTAATAAAAGATAGGGTAGAGCCTATTTCAGATTCGATACCTGAGCTTGGTTTACGGCTTACCTTTTGGAAAATAAATCCTGAAAATGGTTCGGTTGAAATTATGCTGAGCGAAAGAAAAAACAATCAAAAAGATTTTATTGTAATGCAGGCTTACATGTTTCCTTACATAAATATACTTTGGTTGGGCTGTGTGCTAATGGTTTTAGGTACAGGTTTGGCTGTTTGGCAGCGAGTGCGTACGGAATTAAGGCTTAGCTAGCCAGTTTTCAAGTTCTTGTTGGTCGAGGTGGATATAATCAACCTGATTCTCTACTATACTATTGTTTACTAAATAAATAGTAGGCAAAGCCAATCCGGCAAGATAGATAAAAGAATTTCCTTTTAATATGCAATGGTTTATGCTTTCAGTATGTGTATCATCAAAGAACGCTGCTAAATTTTCATCTTTACCATTTAGCACCATGTAAAAAGGAATAGAAGGGTTTAGTTTATTAATAGTACGTACTTTTTTTGCGGCAATGCGGCAATGCGAACAAGTAAGACTGAAAAATAAAATAATATGCTTGCCTTTGCTAAGTGATTTAGGTGGTGTATTTAAAGTAGCATTATTATAAAGCGTATCTAAAGGGAGTTTAGAATTATTTTCGGGTCTATTTAAATAGGCTTCGGAATAATTTAATTCGATAGGGTTTAGAATAAAAGGTAAGGCTATAGAAATAGCGGTTATACCAATTACTATATATTTTGAAAACCTGCCAAAACTAAACCCGGCATGATAAATATATAAAGCAATAAAGATAGCCAACATGGCTACATTTTTTAGTAAAGCCTTTAACGGCGACATATAAATAGTTGTACCAAAACAGCCACAATTACCCTTGTTGCCAGAAATTATTAATTCAAGTATTAGGTAAATACAAAAAATAATAAGCGTTACAATGCCTAATTTGTAAGTAAATTTTTTTAGCAGAATATTTAAAATAAGCAAAACACCAATTAAAAACTCTAAGGCAATTAATAACCGTGCAATAAAAGGGGCAAGTTGCCAATTACTTATGCCTAAATCAACAAAAGTATATTCAAATGGTTCTATAAATGGAAGTAGCTTAGTATATGCTGAAAAAATAAAAATAGCCCCCATTAAGGCTGATATAATACTAAAGAGTATTTTTTTTATGGTAGTTTGATTAAGCATTTTCTACTAACATAAAACTGTGTTGTTTGCCTCTAAAGTTGTTGTATATAAGCACATTCTTTAAATTATTGTGCTGAATTTTATGGCAAGCCAACCATAATGCAAAAGCACTTGCTGTGGCATACTCGCCACATAAATGCTTAAATCGTTCAACAGCAATATTTGGTACTATGTTTTGACAAGCGGAGTAATAGGGCAAATGCCTGCTATCTCCATTTTCACCACTAAGAAATAGACTCAGAGAACTTTCTCCCAAATTTTTATTTATAAAGTTGGTTAAATACTGAGTAACTTCTTCAACCTTATCTGTATGAATAGTGCCAATGGCTTTTAGTTTTGCGGTAGCTCCTGTTTTTTGTTTGTTAACTGCAAACATGGTGCAACCATCTCCCGGAATACTTCCTGTAGTTTTAGAGTTGTATAAATCTTCTGCGCTTGAGATAGATTCTTTTTTATAAGAACCTGCCAAGGATTCTATATTATATTGATAAGCAGAAATTTCATCTACTCCACCTAATAGATAAGAATTATCAGGAAATTCATTTAACATCATAGCCACATCTAAGGCGGCGTTTTCAAAAGCCAGACCACGGTGTACGTGTGTATTATTATACCCTTTATTTGAAGAGAAAAATGCTAATTGTGATGCAATGGCATTGGTAGTACTTTGTACAAAATTGGTAGGAGTTAGCTTGCCCTCGTTATAATCTACAATTTGGTTTAAAAATTTTATACAATCTTCTAAACCGCCATTGGCCGTGCCAATAACAATGCCGTTAAAAGTAAGTGTGTTAAGTAAGGGTAGGGCAGCACCCGAAGCTAACCTAACAGCCCTGCCCATACGACGGTACATAGCAGGAGGGATGGCGTCATAATTTGGCTCTATTGCCTGTAGCTTATTATCCTTAATAGGTTGTATATCATCTAAATCAATAAGTCCGTTAGTTTTTTGAGCTGATACACAAACTGTTTGATGGATGTAAAACATGCTCATTAGGCTTTTGAAAAAATTAAAGAGCTACAATTTCCTCCAAAGCCAAACGAGTTTGAAAGCACATGGTTTATTGTCATTTTAGTATATGCTGTAACAGGTACCAAGCCTGTTGTTTGAATTGGATTTTTATAATTAAGGCTTTTATAAATTTCTTGCTCGGTTAAATTTAAAATGCTGTAAACCGCCTCTATAGCGCCTGCTGCACCTAATGTATGACCAATATTAGATTTGGTAGAGGCAAAGGGAGGCACTTTTTCAAATAAACGCAACATGGCTTTGCTTTCTGCTTCATCGTTATTTTCGGTAGCGGTGCCATGCGTGTTTATAAAATCTATTTGATTGGGTTGTAAATTTGCTTTTCGCAAAGCACCCTGCATGGCTAAAAATGGTCCGTCGGCATTTTCGGAAATAGAAGAAGGATGAAAAGCATCGTTAGCATTGCAGTAACCTGTTAATTCGGCATATACTTTTTTATTTCCTACGATTTCTTCGCTTTCTAAAACCAAAAAGGCCGCACCTTCGGCTAAATTAAGTCCTTTGCGTTCGCTATCAAAGGGGCGGCATATTTCATCAGACAATATATATAAAGAATTAAAACCGTTGATGGTATATTTTGCCAAACTATCTGACCCTCCAACAATGGCACGCGTAGCTAAGCCATTTTGTATTAAACGTGCGCCATACATAATTGAATTTGCTGATGAGGAACAGGCTGTATTAATGGTGTTTATTATCCCTCTCATACCATAACGTTCCTGGATAGCGAGCGTTACAGAACCTCCATCATACGAAGACAAATATTCTGAACCTTGTGATTTGCTGTTGGCATCTTTATAAAGCTCGTCGGTTAAACACATACCGCCAACTGAGTTTGCACCAATTAAGGCTGTATTGTAAGCTGTTATATCTTCGTTGCTTAGTTTGCTATCGTTTATAGCATCTATAAAAGCATGTAGAGCCAAAAGGCTGTTACGTGTATAGCCGGTTTCTGTAATTTTTAGTTTTTCTTTAAAGGTTTGGGTTTCGGTTTTAATTTCTCCTACCGGTAATTTACCGGCAAAATTTGAATTAATTAATTGTAAGGTGCTAATGCCGCAAATGCCTTTTTTTAATGCTGTGTGGTTGAGCGAAAGTGTATCTCCTAAGGGACTGATTATACCAATACCGGTTACAAAAACTCTGCTCATTATTTAGCTTACTTTGTTCTATGTTGTTGAATGTATGCCACCATGGTGTTTACATCTACCAATATTTTACGCCCTTCTTTCGGATCGTTAATTTTAATGCCATAATTTCTATCTAATAAAGCAATAAGTTCTAATGAATCAATTGAATCAAGCCCTAAACCTTCGCCAAAAAGGGGTTGGTCGTCTTTTATATCTTCTGGTTTAAAAGTAGTTAAGTTTAAAAACTGAATAATTTGTTCTTTTAATTGTTGTTTAAGAGTAGCTGTTTCCATTGTTTATATAGTTCAAATTAAGTTCTTTTTTTTCAATCTTAAAAGCGTTATTATTTGTAAAACAATAGCCATGATAAATAGTGGAAGAATATTTTTTAAAACATCATGCAAGCCACCTCTTTCTAAAAACAAACTATAATATGATTCTAAACACCAGTACATAGGCGAAAATTTTAATAGAAATTGAAATGAATGCGGCATAGCAAAACTTGGCACCAATATACCGCCAATGGCAGCTAATAATACAACCGATACAGCCCCAAAACCATTTGCCTGTTCTTGCGTTTGTGCAAACACACCAATACATTGGGCATAACTTACAGCGCACCATGCACAAATAACAGATACAATTATAAGTGCAAAAATATCATTTGGAATATTTAAAGCAGGTAAACCTATAAGTGGAAATAACCATATACCAATTGAAAAAATTACCAGCACTTGAATTAAACAAACAGCCATGTAGGTAATTTGTTTTGATACTAAAGCAACCAAATAATTAGTAGGAAGTATTTTTAAACGAATAAAACTACCGCTTAGTTTTTCTTTTACGAGATTACTACCAAGCGATGTTACAATGAAGAACATAGCAAAGATTGTCCATGCAGGAATATTATGTTGCGTGGCATTTGGTATAGTTTTGCTACCATCTTTAGACACCGGAATTTCCTGTATGGTTATTTGATTGTTTATGATTTTATTTTCTAAACTTTCGGGTAATTTTTTTTCGTTCAATGCAAAGTATAAAGTTTGAAGTATCTGTTTACTTTCTACCAACTGAAGTGAGCTACGTATAGCACCCTGTATAGATTGACGATAAGATGCTTGTAAAACAGGATGATAATAGAACAAAATATTATAAAGTGAATCGGTATTTTGATCACCTTCTTTTTCTTTTACTCCAAAATCGTTTAAAGCTTTTTCACTTACATCTTTAGCTTTTGCGGCAATTTTAGTCGAAAAGCTTACAGGAATAACAAGTGCCATTAAAGCATTTTGTTTGTGCATAGTATCTGAAACCTGTTGTCCGTTTAAATTTTGGGTGGTTGCAAGTAGATTAAACATGCCAACTTTTTCTAAGGCCTGTATAAGTTGGCGGCTTGCTGCTCCAGTATCTTTATTACAAACTAAAAGCGGCACTTTGTTTTCGTTAACCAGTTCAAACGTGCTCGATTGCAGACTTGTTATAACTAAAACAAGGAAAATAGGCATGGCAAACATAAAGGTTAAACCTATCTTGTCTCGAACCAAGATTTTTACATCCTTTAGTATGGCAGCCCAAAGTTTAAACATGGCTATCTCGGTAGGCTTTGCCTGTTAAGGTTAAAAAAAGCTCTTCTAAATTACTTGCTTTGTGTTGTGTAAGTAGATTAGATAAATTATCGCAGGCAATAAGTTTACCCTCATCAATTAAGGTAATTTTTGTACATAAACTTTCTGCTTCGTGTAACTGATGGGAAGTATAAAACAGGGTTGTTCCGTTTTGGTTGAGTTGTTTTAAATAATCAATAATAGCATGGCGGGTTTGTATATCAACACCTACAGTTGGCTCATCTAAAAATAAAATAGGAGGGTTATTTAGTACGCCAATAGCAAGATTTACACGGCGTTTCATTCCGCCTGAAAATTTGGCTACGGGTTTGTTTCTTACATCGGTTAAGTTTAAGGTTTCTAATAACTCTTCGCTTCTTTTTTTTATTTCGGTTTTAGATAAACCACACCATGCTCCAAAAAAATTAAGATTTTCGATAGGACTTAGTTCTTGATAGAAAGAAAAATCTTGAGGAACAAAGCCAAATAAATTATTAAGTGATTTTTTTTTATTCTTTAATTCGTTATCCAACAACTTGATACTTCCTTCATTAAAAGAAATCAAGCCTGTAAGTATATGCATTAGGGTTGTTTTACCTGCACCGTTAGGGCCAAATAAACCAAATCGTTCGCCTGTGGCCACTTGTAATGAAAATCCCTGAAGGCAATTTTTAGTTTGTTCGGCGTAGCGAAAATTAAGGTTATTTATATCTAAAGCCAGGCTCATTTACTATACGGTTAGTTTAAACCACCGTTAGTAAGGCGTTGGCATAGGAGAAGCGTGCACTTTCGGGTACAGAGAGCATAATTTTTTGCCCCTTTTTTAATTTGCCACTATTCATTAACTCTTCTAAAGCTACAAAAATAGAAGCGGAGCCCATGTTACCAACCTTAGTTAAATTGATAAACCATTTTTCTTGTGGCACATCTACTCCATATTTTTTCATTTCATCATCAACCTTAGCTCTAAAATATTCGGATGATATGTGAGGCAATAACCAATCGATACTTTTTGGGTCTACTTTATGTTTTGCTAATAGTTCTATATATCTTTTGGTACCTAATTGTGCAATAAATTTATCGAGCATACGGGCATCTTGCTTTAGCGAGAATATTGATTTTTTGAGCCATTCTTTTTGGCTGAACTCACTCCAGCCGTGTATATTTCCCTCAGCATCTTTTTCGCAGCCCATATACATACAGGCATCTACTTCGTTGGCAAACGAGCATATTTCAATCCAATCTATCTTTAACGATATGCCTTTTGTGTTAGGTTTATTGCTAAGCAAGGTTGCAGCAGCACCATCTGAAAGCATCCAACGTAAAAAATCTTTTTCGAAAGCAAGAACCGGTTTTTCTTCTATTTCTTTTAACTTTTTAGTTTCTTCTTCGAACGTTTGTGCAGACATCCAAGAAGAAAGTTTTTCGGAACCGGTTGTAACCGCATTATTTGTATTGCCTGTTAAAACAGACATATACGCATATTTCAGCGCATTCATGCCTGAGCAACAAGACCCTGAAAAAGTTATAGCTTCGATGGGTTTTGTTTTTAATAAACCATGCACCATTACACCATGTGCAGGCAGTATTTGGTCGGGGGTGGTAGTGCCACTGGTTAACAACTCAATATCGCTTAAGGTAAAACCATTAGTGCATAAAGCTTTAATAGCCTCTACAGTTAATTCTGTATTAGTATGGGTGCTTACGCCTTGTTTTGTACGGGCATAATAACGAGTTGTAATTTTATTATTTCGTAAAACAACTGCCTTTGCTTTTGATTTTCTTCCATCAACGTAGCCCAAGTACTCTTCCATTTCGTCGTTACTAACCGGATTGCCCGGAAGAAACTTGGCAATTTTATTTATGTAAACAGTATTATCCATATTTTTCCTAACCATTCTCAACCAATAACTATACCAATTATTGATTTTAACACAAGCTACAAAGTTACTTTAATTAATTTAATTTTATTGTTGCGAGCAATTTAATTGCCTCATTTAAAGTAATATACGAATTTAAAAAGAACCTGGTTTTGTATTAAGTAAACTGTTTATATTGAACGCTTTACGTACATTTGAAACAGAATTGATGCTAAAAGTTATATGAGCGAGATATTTGAGTTCCTTAAAAATTTAACCAATCCAGAATCTATTGTAAAATTGGGGCTTCCGTTATTATTGTTTGTAATTTTTGCTGAAACAGGGTTATTAATTGGTTTTTTTTTACCTGGTGATAGTTTAGTTTTTATTAGTGGGTTGTTATGTGCCACCAATGAAACAATTTTAAAGGTTGGCATAGCTGAACTTATTTCATGTATGAGCTTGGCTGCAATAATTGGTAACACCTTTGGTTATTTTTTTGGAAAAAAAGTAGGGGAGGGGCTTTATAAACGAGAAGATAGTTTTTTATTTAAAAAAAGGCATTTACAAACTACCCACAGTTTTTATGAAAGGCACGGCGGCAAAACACTTTTTTTAGGACGTTTTTTACCCATTATCAGAACTTTTGCACCCATACTGGCCGGGATAATAAATGTTGATTTAAAAAAATTTATGCTTTATAATATTGTTGGAGCAATTGCCTGGGTAGGTTCTGTAGCTGGCCTTGGTTATTTTTTAGGTGATAAATTTCCGCAAACAAAAGATTATTTGGGATATATAGTTATTGGTTTAATTGTGGTAACCAGTATTCCGGTTTTGGTTACTTATTTTAAGGAAAGAAAAAGCAAATAGATAATATCTTTACAGCATTATGTTTACAGGAATTATAGAAGCCATTGGCAAAGTAGAAAAGTTAGAAACCGAACAAGATAATTTGCACATTTATTGTTCGTGTGCTTTTACCAACGAGTTAAAAATTGACCAAAGTTTAGCGCACAATGGTGTGTGCTTAACAGTGGTTGATATTAAGAATGGCATTTATAAAGTAACTGCCATTAAAGAAACGCTTGATAAAACAAACCTGGATGCATTAAAAGTTAACGATGTTATAAATTTAGAACGCTGTATGCCTGCTAACGGAAGGTTTGATGGGCATATTGTACAAGGGCATGTTGACCAAACTGCAATTTGTATTGAAAGAAAAGAATTAAGTGGCAGTTGGATGTTTACATTTAAGTATGATACCATTAAAGGTAACATTACGGTAGAAAAAGGGAGCATTACTGTTAACGGAGTTAGTTTAACGGTTGTAAACTCTAAAGACGATAGTTTTTCAGTTTGTATTATACCGTATACGCATGAACATACTAATTTTAAAAACATACAATTAAATACTACTGTGAATTTAGAATTTGATATTGTAGGAAAGTATGTTGCCAGATTGATGAATAAGAAATAAAATGAGGAAATAGTTACCCATTAATTTATCGAAATCAATTATAAATTCATCTTTTGTTAATTATTGATAGTCTAAAGATTCTTTTGAAAAGCTAAAAAAACCTTAGCTTTAGTTTATGAAGACAAAGGAATCTGAAAGAAATACAAAAATAGGGTACATTGTTAATGGTATACTTATTGTTTCTATAATTATATTGATTATTGCTATAAAAACTATGAAACAATAGTTTAATGAAGTGAGAATTGACATTTTTTCTTACATCAACATATGTAAGGTTTTATCAAAGATTGTATTTTTTACCTCGACATAAACAATTAATATTGTTGCAATTAATTTTGGTAAAAAATGGAATTGCAAACAAACAAAAACCGAGAGTTATTTTTTTATACTTTAATGATTGGTTTTATTGCCGTTATGATTATTTGCCTTAACAAAGGCGTTTAGCGTAAAAATAATTAATTGGTAACAATATGGTTACGTTGCCGGCTTAGTTTTGCAACCATGAATTTTATGGATTACAAAGAAGCTAACAGAAAAGCGAACCTACGAAAATGGTTATCTGTATTGCTTGCGATATTCTCCTTACTAATGCTTTTTGTTTTGTTGAAGTAAAGTTTTTTACTGGCACAAAATTTTGTAATAATAACAGAGAGCGTACAGCTCTTTTCATATAGATACAGGAAGGCTCGTGTTAAGTTGATTTTCACGGGCTTTTCTGTTTTAAAATGATTAATTAAATGAATAAAGGCGGGGAGGACCCACCTTTACCGAAATTAGCAAGATTAACATTGATTGCATATGAGACAATTTATTAACCACATCTTAGTTAAAGTCGATGTCTATTTTATATTTCAAAGTTACATTATTTAGTTTTAATTTTTACTTAACATAATGTAAATTATGATTATAGATAATTGATAATCAATATATTATAAATTAGTTTTTGATCTAAATTACAAAAACCAATTAAGAATAATTAACGCTTATTTGGTTTTCATTTAGGTAAATTCGCGGGTCGCTATAATTAGACCTTCTCTATGGCAAAAATCAAAAATTTAAATACAGGCATCCCTATTTCAATTTCATTAACCCCTACTTTAGAAGCTGAAAATGTTCAACCAGAAAAAATAAAAAATAAAGCACGACTATTAACGATTGCCTTGTTGGCAGTTATGGTTGCGGTTTTTGTGAGTTTTATAGCTAAATTATTAGTTTACCTTATCGACCTGTTTACCAATATTTCGTTTTATGGCAATTTTTCGCTAACACACACAAGTCCTGCTAACAATACATTAGGTTGGTTAGTTATTATAGTGCCGGCCGTAGGTGGTGTTATAGTTGGCTTAATGGCGTTTTACGGTTCTAAAGCTATACGCGGGCATGGCATTCCTGAAGCTATGGAGCAAATTTTAACTAATCAAAGTAAAATTAAACCTGCCATAACTTATTTAAAACCTCTTTCATCCGCCATATCTATAGGAACTGGAGGGCCGTTTGGTGCAGAAGGGCCGATAATTGCAACTGGTGGAGCTTTAGGGTCTACTATTGGTCAGCTATTAAAAATTTCGCATAACGAACGTAAAATATTATTAGCTGCGGGTGCAACAGCAGGGATGTCAGCCATATTCGGAAGTCCTATTGCTGCTATTTTTTTAGCTATTGAATTATTGTTGTTTGAATTTTCGCCTCGTTCTATTATTCCGGTTACACTGGCTTGTATAACAGGTGCAGCAGGGCATCATTTGTTGTTTGAATCAGGCCCTGTTTTTCCAATAAACAATTTTATAGAAATGCCAAGTAATACAGCACTTGCCTATTATAGTGTTATGGGTATTTTAATAGGTTTATTATCAGTTTTAGTAACAAAAGCTGTTTACTTTATAGAAGATAATTTTGAAAAACTTCCTATTCATTGGATGTGGTGGCCGGCTATTGGAGGCATTGCAGTAGGCATTATTGGTTATTTTTCGCCACGTACATTAGGTGTTGGATACAACAATATTACAGATATACTTTCAGGCAGTATGCCCACTCAAATTATATTTTATTTGTGTTTGTTTAAATTTCTTTCGTGGGCCATAGCTTTAGGTAGTGGCACATCAGGTGGTACACTGGCTCCTTTACTGACTATTGGCGGAGCAACCGGTGCGTTATTAGGTAGTGTAATTATATATTTATTTCCTGCATCGGGTGTTGTTATTCCGTTAGCTGCTTTAGTTGGTATGTCGGCTATGTTTGCGGGCGCATCGAGAGCATTGCTTACTTCTATTGTTTTTGCATTAGAAACCACTTTGCAATCTAATGCACTATTACCCCTTTTAGCAGCTTGTACAGCCTCTTACTTTGTTTCTTTCTTTATTATGGAAAATACTATAATGACTGAAAAAATTGCCCGTAGAGGTGTAAAAACCCCTGACTCGTATGAACCCGACATTTTAGAAAAAATTACTGCCGGACAAGTGATAAAAGAAAACGCATTAGTATTGAGTGAAGATAACAGCATTAAAGAAGTACGCGAATTTTTAAATGAAGAACATACTTATACCAATAATTATTTTATTGTTTCAAATAACGAAGGAGAATATAAAGGCATTTTAAGCTTATTTACTTTGTTTGATAAAACAAATGATATAGATAGTTTAATAGGAACACTTATTAAGCATAAACATATTTCTATTGCTAATAATAATAGTTTACGTGCGGCTGTAGAACTAATGGCGAAAGAAAATATAGATGTGTTACCTGTTTTATCGAAAGAAAATGAACATATTATAATTGGTGTATTATCTTACAAAGATATTATATCAGCATACAGGTACAGAATAGACGAGCATGAAAAGCAGCAACCAAATATTTCTATAAAACAAGGGAGTTTAAAAATACTTCTTCGTGGAAAGAAAATAATGACTGCGATAAAAAAGCACTAAAATTAAAACGCCTCTACAACCTCGGTAATAATACGGGCGCAATCTTTAATTTGCTCTTCGGTAATTACTAAAGGCGGTGCAAAACGAATAATGTTACCGTGTGTAGGTTTTGCCAATAAGCCTTTATTGGCTAAACGCAGGCAAATTTCCCAAGCAGTTTTTTCAGGATGCTCGTGAATTTCGATAGCATTTAATAAACCTTTACCACGTACTTCTTTTAATAAAGGAGATTTTATTTTTTTTAATTCATCGCGTAAAATAGTGCCTAAATAATCGGCACGTTCAGATAATTTTTCGTCACGTAACACATCTAAAGCTGCCATAGCAACTTTTGCAGCAATGGGGTTACCACCATAGGTAGAGCCATGCTGCCCCGGTTTAATGCACATCATTACTTCATCATTGGCCAATACAGCCGATACCGGATACATGCCGCCAGAAAGGGCTTTACCCAAAATTAAAACATCGGCATGCACATGCTCCCAATCGCAAGCCAATAAACGACCTGAACGAGATAAACCTGTTTGAATTTCATCGGCTATAAAAAGTACGTTATGTTTTTTGCATAAATCATAGCAGGTTTTTAAATAACCTTCGGTTGGAACCATTACACCAGCTTCACCTTGTATAGGCTCAACTAAAAAACCAACAATATTTTCATCTTTTAAAGCATTAGCCAAAGCAGCTGAATCATTATATGGAATGGTTATATAACCTGTGTTAAACGGGCCAAAGTTTTGTTTAGAATCGTTATCGGTACTAAAAGAAATAATGTTTACCGTGCGGCCATGGAAATTGCCTTCGCACACTACAATTTTAGCTTGATTTTCTTTTACACCTTTTTTTTCATAACCCCACTTACGGGTCATTTTAATAGCAGTTTCAACAGCTTCAGCACCACTGTTCATGGGCAACACTTTATCATAACCAAAATATTCGGTAATGTATTTTTCATACTCGCCTAAAGTACTGTTATAAAATGCACGCGAGGTTAAAGCCAATTTTTTAGCTTG
>JABDDQ010000052.1:0-10636 GCA_013287545.1 Bacteroidota bacterium
AACCAAATATACACTGCTCTGGCACATCAATGCTTACGTTTTTTAAAGCCACATGTGTGGCGTAGTGTTTGGTTACGTTTTGTACCGATAATAAACTCATAGCTACAAATGTACTATTAATTGAAAATTAGGAATAAAAAAACAGCCTTTGTTTGAACAAGGGCTGTTTAATTAAATATAGAAAAATTACGATTTTACTTTACTAAGGGCATTTACCAAATCTTCAACCTGTTCAGCACTTATTTGTTTTGCTTTAATTATTTTATTTTTATCTAACAAAAATATTCTTGGTGTGCTGTAAATGTCAAACTTAACTTTTAAATCAATTAAGTGAACACCGTTATAAACGTTTACCCAATCAAGTTTATGGTCTTTAATAAATTTCTTCCACTTATCAACTTCAAAATGGGTGTAAACGCTATAAACTTCAACGCTTTTACCTTCAGCTTTTAATTTGTCGTAAATTTCTTTAAGTTTTGGTATCTCTTTTTGGCAATGTCCGCAATCTACATCCCAAAATACAACAACGGTGTAATCAGCTTTTACATTGTATAGCGGCACAAAAAGTTTTTGCAGCGTAGTGTAGTTATTTGTAAAAACGGTAGTAAGGTGTTCGCTATCAGTAATGGTATCCATTCCCAATTTTTTAATGGTTTTTGCGCCTGTAGTATCAATCATGTTCATTTCAGGGGCTTTATTGCCAAGCAAAAGCGGCTCTAAAATGTCTCCGCGCTCAATTATTTTTTTATTTGTTTTTTCATCTACCCAATAAGCTTTATTGGTACGGTAGTATTTATTTATCATATCAACAAAAACGGCATCGTGCCCCATTATTTTAGAGTCTTCACTGGTTTTAGTCATGTAATACACAATGTATTTAAACATTTCTTTATCGCCGCCTGTTTGTTTCACCAGCCAGTCTGAATATTTGATAATAGTATCCGGAGCCTGTATCAATGTTTTTTCATAGTATGTTTTTAGTTTGTTCACAAACAGTTTATTAGTATGAACTGTACCTTCATCGTTTAAGGGAATGCCATCCCAATAGTGTTGTACATAGTAGTTATATTCCCAGGTAGAATCTTTACGCCCGTTCGATGCTTTTGGTATAGTTGGCATTTCTACATCGTTTTGCAAACGAATAATGGTGCTTAGATATGTGTTCGGGTTTTTTGCTAAATAATCTTTTTGATATTTTTTTATGTCTTCGTAATGTTTGGTTTTATTTTCGCGAATAAGTTTAGTGGAATCCGGGTCTTTACGTTTTTTTACATCTTGCTCAAAATCGTATGCTTCTTTGTAGTTAGAAGACATAACTACTACAAACTGTCTGAAATCTTCGTTAACAGAAGGACCGGTAACTTTCATGTTTTTATACATATCAAGTGTATCTGTCACAATTGAAAATTTTTGTTGCTCGGTTACAGGGAAATCAAAATAAATGTAGCTTTTATTGGCTCTAAGTATCGAATACAAACCTTTTTCTAAATGCTTTTTACCCTTAAAGGTAAAAGATCCTTTTTTTACTAAGGCTGTATCTACATAATATTGACCTTCCCATCTGTATTCGGTTAAATAGCATACCGAATCTTTAATGCCCTTAATAGTTACTTTTATTTCGTAGCCTTCATCTTTAGTTTGTGCCTTTGCGCCGCTTATGGCTACTAACAAAATAAGTGCTGATATTATTTTTTTCATATGTATAATAATTTAAGTCGTGCTAACTTATTAAAAATTAAACCAAATTTTTTAAAAGCCCTTAAATGTACATATTTTTTACTTTTTAAGGTTTTCGATCATTTTTTTTAGGTTACCCCCATATTTTTTGTTAAAAATAAGCTCTAACGAGTCAGAAAGCCCGTCATATCTATGTGCATCTACAAAAAAAGAATTTTTTGAAACAAGAATTTGCTTTGAATAATTTTTAAAACGGTTTGGGTAGTTTAGCTTTAAATGAAAACTTGCCTCATAAATTTTACAAAGCGTATTCTCTTTCTGTTTTAACCGTTGAGGTTCATCTAACTTTTCTGTTTCAGCATATAGGGCTTTTAAGGTTTCGTATCCTTTAAAAACAAAGGTGTTATAGATAGAATCATCTTGTATCGTTTTTAAGAGTTTATTTAATTCCACAGTGTCATTTTGCAAAAATTTAAGTGTGGCTTTACGGGCTATAAAATTGGCTAAATTTTCGTTTACATCAACACTGCTGGGGGCATAATAGGTAGCGTGAAATAATTCGTGAAAAAATAAATTAGCCATACGCCCTTTAGATTTTACCAGCATAGATGATAAAACCGGGTCGGGTAACCAGCCAAGCGTGCTCCATGCACTAACTTCAGATATGTCGGCATCATAACCTTGTGCATAAATTTTAAGATACTCTTTTTGTACACCTTCTCTATTAAAAAAACCTTTATACGAAACCTTGCCTACAATAGGAAACTCCCACTCGTAAGCCTCAAAACTAAATGGTTTGCAGGCAGTAACAATCCATAAAATGGGTTGATTGTGTTGGTTAAAATAAGTTGTAAAGTTATTGGTTGGTTTGTATCCCAAACTATCTACCAAGTATTTTTTTATTTCTTCAATTAGTAAAATTTTCTGTTTTTCTTCTTGGCTTACTTTATCATCTCGCAAAATATCAGTTATTTTTTCTGTATTTAAAAGCATGTTTATTTGCCCATAAGAAACCTTTACCAAATAAAGCGCTAACTCAGCATATACTAATAGCCAAATAAAACAGCTTATTGTTATAAGGTTAAAGAATAATCGCAGAAACAATTTTAATTTCATCTAATTACTTATTTTTACCAACATGTTTTTTATTTTCTCTAAGATACTTGCTTTTTTAATTAGTCCGTTGGTTTGGATATTTACTTTATCTATTATCGCATTTTTTGCAAAGGATAAAATTCGTAAAAAAAAACTATGTATTGCTGCGGCTGTAATATTGTATGTTTTTTCTAATCCATTTTTGGTAGATGAAGCCATGCGCCAATGGGAAGTAACCACCCCTGATTTAAAACCTACCCAAAAATATGAATATGCTATTGTGTTAGGAGGAATGAGCTGGTACGATGCCCGACAAGATAAACCTCAGTTTTTGCGAAGTGGCGATAGGCTTTTTCAGGTGTTGCCTTTAATGGGAAATAAACAAGTAAAAAAAATAATAATTACCGGAGGGTCTGGTAGCATTAGTCATCCGGATGAAAAAGAAGCTGCTATTTTAAAAAAATATTTACTGAAATGCGGTTATGCAGATTCGACGATAATTATTGAAAATGAATCTCGTAATACCAGAGAAAATGCGCTATTTACAAAGCATTTAATGGATAGTTTACATATAAAGGATTCGACTTTATTTATAACATCAGCCTTTCATTTAAGACGAGCCATAGGATGCTTCAACAAAGCAGGAATAAAAAACATTGTTGTTTACCCAACCGATAGATATAGTGGCCCGCGTAAATTTGATATAGACCATTTATTTATACCAGATCCCGAAATGTTAGAAGAAAGTACCCTGCTAATGCACGAAATAACCGGCTGGTTAGTTTATAAAATTAAAGGATACTGTTAAGAGTTAAATCTCTATCACAATATCATTACCACACTTAAAGTGCTTTTGCGGACAAGCTTTATACCCATGCAAACCACAAGGACGACAGGGTGGGGCAGGAATGGCTTCTACCGTTTTAGAATTATCTGATAGGGGATAAAAACCAAATTCTTTTATCGTACTACAAAAATAAGCGGTAACATTTGCGTTTACCGAAGAGGCTAAATGTAACGGTGCAGAATCGTTTACATAATTCATCTTAGCTTTAGCCATTAAAGCACAAGAATCTAACAAAGATAATTTACCACATAGCACAACAATATTTGTGTGTTTTGATGCACTTTTAATTTCTTCACACAGAGCTTCATCACCTTTTGCTCCTAATAAATAAATAATGGTGTCAGTTGGTATTAAATTACAAAGCTCAACCCATTTATGTTTAGGCAATTGCTTGGTAAACCATACTGATGCAGGCGCCATACAAATAAACGGTTGCTTACTATATTGACTTACTTTTTCAGTATTAGTTATAGAAGGATATAACTTTGGCTTAGAAAAATCGGTATCTATATATTTTTTAAGTAACAAATGATTTCGTTGTACTTCATGCGAGCCATTGCCTATAATGTGTTTAACTCTATACGTAAATAAAAACGATAAAGGGTTTTTATTGAAACCCGCCGTAATTTTTGCTTTAGATAAAACCGTTATAATTCCCGAACTGGCAAAGCGGTGTAGGTTTATAAGCCAGTCAAAACCCTCTTTACGTATTTGTGATATTAACTTAAAAAGGTTTCGTAGTTTGTTTTCTTTCTTATTCCAAACCCAAACTTTTTTTAAATAAGGATGGTTTTCAAACAAAGCCTCATTGCCATTTCTAACTAAAATATGAAGCTCAGCCCGTGGGAATTTTTTATGTATAGACTCCAACGAGGCGCTTGCCAATATAGCATCACCAATAAAAGCTGTTTGCACAACCAGTATTTTTTTAAAGGAGGTCAATTAATAAACAGATTATCTATTAAGCGTATTTTGCCTGAAAATATTGCTGCCAGACAAATAGTTTTTTGAGCATTTATATCAGTTATAGTTTGCAATGTATCTGCATTGCAAAATTCAATATAATCGGCTTTAAGTAATGGGTTGGTACTTACTTCAGCTAACAATTTATTCTTTACATCCGCTAAAGGAACAGATTTGCTTAACATTTTAGCTTCCTGCATCAGTTTAGGAATTAATGAGGCTGCTTTTCTTTCTTCTGCGCTTAATAAGGTGTTACGACTACTCATAGCCAAACCATCGGGTTCTCTTAAAATATCGCAGGCAACAATTTCTATATTAAAATGTAATTGTTCTACCATTTTTTTAATAACCAAAACCTGCTGATAATCTTTTAGCCCGAAAAAAGCCTTATTGGGTTTTACAATATCGAATAAACGGCTTACAACCTGCGCTACACCATTAAAATGCCCTGGACGATGCGCACCATCCAAAACCTTATCAATTACCCCAAAATCAAAAACACGAGTATCATCTTTTGGGTAAATTTCCTCTACCGATGGCATAAACACAATATCACAACCTGCATCTTCCAGCATTTTGATGTCGGCCTCAGGTGTACGAGGGTAACGGGCTAAATCGCCTTTATCGTTAAACTGATTGGGGTTCACAAAAATGCTGCAAACAGTAACTTTACAAGTCTTTTTACTTTGCTCTATTAAAGATATGTGACCTTTGTGTAAAGCACCCATAGTAGGCACAAAACCAATTTGCCCTCCGGTAGATGTTAATTTATCCACAGAATCCCTGATTTCTTGTATCGTTTTGCAAATAATCATCTAAAAAGCAACAAATCTATAATAAGACTTTGAAAATTGGATTTTTTTTTATTAATTTTGTAGTACACTTACTCATAACATAAAATTATTTATGAAGAAAAAAGCTAAAGTTCTTTTCGTATCACAAGAGATTTTCCCTTATCTGGAGGAAACTCATATCAGCAAAACTTCACGCCATTTACCGCAAGCCATTCAAGAGAAAGGCAAGGAAATTCGTGTGTTTATGCCAAGATATGGAAACATTAATGAGCGTAGGCATTCACTACACGAAGTAATTCGTTTAAGCGGTATGAACCTCATTATAAGCGACAGCGATCACCCATTAATCATTAAAGTAGCCTCTATACAATCAGCACGTATGCAGGTTTATTTTATTGATAATGATGATTTCTTTAGCCGTAAACACGTTTTAAAGGATGAAAAAGGCAAACCGTTTGATGATAATGATGAAAGAGCTATATTTTTTGTTCGCGGCGTAGTAGAAACCATTAAAAAACTTGGCTGGCAGCCCGATATTATTCACTGCCAAGGTTGGTTTACAGGTTTTATGCCATTATTTATTAAAAAAGCATTTAATGATAACCCAATGTTTGCCGATACTAAGGTTGTGTTCTCATTATATGAGCAGGACGAATTTGCCGGCACTTTAGATAAAGGAGTGGCTAACAAACTTGTTTTTGATGGCATTACTGCAAAAGATGTAAAACAAGTTAATGACCCAACTTATTTAAATGTTTGTAAACTGGCTATTGATTATAGCGATGGTATAATTTTAGGTAGCGAAAAGGTTAATCCTGAATTAGTTAAACATGCTAAAAAATCGGGTAAATTAATGCTTGGTTACAAAACTGAAACTGAATATGTGCAGGCTTACAACGAGTTTTACGACGCCGTTTTAGAAGGCGTTGAAGAACTTGCAGAGAGTAAGTAGATTAAAATATATGTCTCACGCTTATTTTTCCAAAAAAGTAATTTGGATAACAGGAGCCTCTTCAGGAATTGGAGGGGCTTTAGTTTTTGAACTTGCTAAGCAGGGTGCAAAAATTATACTTTCTGCTCGTAACGAAAGTGCGTTGCATGCCGTCGCACAAAAAGCAAACTTAACTCCTGAAAATTATTTAGTTATTCCATTTGATTTGGCTGACACCGGTAAGGCGGATAGTTATGTGCAACAAATCATTCAAAAATTTAATAGAATAGATGTCTTAATTAATAACGGAGGCATGAGTCAGCGTGGGGAGGCTATTGTTACAACCACTGAAACCGAAAGAAATTTATTCGAAATAAATTATTTTGCGCAAGTTGCTTTAGCTAAAGCCGTGTTACCTATTATGATAAAACAGCGAAGCGGACAAATTACAGTTGTTAGCAGCATTGCCGGTAAGTTTGGGTTTTATTTGCGCTCGTCTTATTCAGCTGCCAAGCATGCTTTGCATGGTTATTTTGAATCATTACGATTAGAAGTTGAAAAAAACAACATACAGGTTTTATTAGTTTGTCCCGGAAAAATTAAAACCAACATATCAAACAATGCTATATTGGCTGATGGAAGCAAGCATGCCAAAATGGATGAAAGCCATGTAGATGCTATGACAGCCGATGAGTGTGCTAAAAAAATTCTTATTGCAATAGAAACTAATAAGCAAGAAATTTTAATTGGCGGAAAAGAAATTTTAATAGTATATATAAAAAGGTTTTTTCCAAAACTATTTTATAAAATAGTAAGAAAGCAGTCTCCTTATTAAATCGAAGAATTACAACGAGTACCTCGCTTGTGGCGTAGTGCTTAAATCACAAAAATCTTTTTGCAAATATTTAAAGTAGCCTGTAACGGCTATCATAGCTGCATTATCAGTACAGTACTCAAAGGGTGGAATAAAAATTTTGTAATTTTTATCAGTTTGTAAATCCAACAAACGTTTACGTAGTAATGAATTGGCCGATACTCCACCCGCAATAGCAATGGTTTTTATTTTATGTTGTTGCGCGGCATCCAACAATTTTTTAAATAAACTATCAGCCAAACAAGCTTGGTAAGATGCGCATATATCCGCTAAATTTTCTTCAATAAAGTTTACATTGCGCTTAGTTTGCTCTTGTATAAAATATAAAAAGGCAGTTTTTATACCGCTAAAACTGTAATTAAACTCAGCCATATTACTTAAAGGGAACTTATATTTTTTTGCATTACCCTGTTGGGCGTATTTATCTATAAGTGGTCCGCCGGGGTAGGGTAGTCCTAAAATTTTCGCAGCCTTGTCAAAAGCTTCACCAACAGCATCGTCCTGAGTTTCGCCTAACAATTTAAAGCTTAAATAATCAGTAACTTTTACAATTTGTGTATGCCCGCCACTAACCGTTAAACACAAAAAAGGAAATTCAGGAAAACCATTTTCACTCTCAATGAAATGAGCTAAAATATGTGCTTGCATATGGTTAACTTCTATTAGCGGAACATTTAATGCAAGCGATAACGATTTTGCAAACGAAGAGCCAACTAATAACGAACCCATAAGTCCTGGTCCGCGTGTAAAAGCAATGGCGTTAATTTGTGCTAAACTAATATTAGCTTTTTTTAACGCTGCGTCAACTACGGGCACTATGTTTTTTTGATGGTCTCTGCTGGCTAATTCAGGTACCACGCCACCGTATTTCTTATGTATATCTTGCGTAGCAACTACGTTAGCTAACATAACCTGATTGCAACTAATAGCCGCTGAGGTGTCGTCACAGCTTGATTCTATGCCAAGTATATATACGGGTTCTTGCAATTTATGATTAAATTTGAAGTGCTTTGAAAACGCTTGGTAAAGTTAGCAGATTTATTTGGCGCAGTGTAAAAATTACATTGCTGGTGCTGCTTATTTTGGTACTTAGCCTGTTTTTTTTGCTTCAGCTGCCAAAAGTACAAACCTATTTAGGTAAAGAAGCATCCTCATACTTATCAAAAAAATTAAAAACAAAAATTGATATTAAAGCCATTAATATTGATTTTTTAAAGACAATTAACCTTGAAGGGATTTATGTAGAGGATTTACACCGTGATACACTTTTGTATGGAGATAAAATTGGTTGTAAAATAAAATTCTATAGTCTAAAAAACAAACAGCTGGAGGTTGATTTAACTGAGTTAGATGGAATTACTTGTAAACTTATTTATTACAAAGGAGAGAAAGGTTTAAATTTTCAGTTTATAGCAGATTATTTTGCAGGCCCAAAAACAACAACAAAATCTACTCCATCCGATTTTAAATTAGGTTACGGAAATTTAAGTTTAAGCAACGTTCGGTTTGTGTATAAAGATGCAGATAATAAATATAAACCTGCCTACGGAATAGATTTTCAGGATATAGAAGTAAGTAATGTTTTTGCAAAGTTTTCGAATATAAAAATTGCAGGAGATTCTATTAAAGTAAAAATAGATGATTTATCTGCCAACGAAAAATCAGGTATCGTAATAAAAAAATTAAATACAGAAGCTACTATAAGTCCACAAAA
Organism: Bacteroidota bacterium; assembly: GCA_013287545.1. Classification (GTDB taxonomy): domain Bacteria; phylum Bacteroidota; class Bacteroidia; order B-17B0; family Aurantibacillaceae; genus PALSA-968. Next base: position 8,896 of record JABDDQ010000052.1, read on the forward strand.
TATTAAAGCAGATAACCTTTTATTAATTACAGCAAATAGTTATATTCATGGTTACTACCGTATGCTTACGGATTCGTTTGATGACTATAGTAATTACATTCATGCGGTAGACATGCATGCCAATTTTCTTGATAGTAGCTATGTTGGGTTTTCTGATATTGCTTATTTTGCCGAAGAGTTAGAAGGCTTAAATCAAAAAATATTTTTAAACGGATATATTAAGGGGAGCATTGATAATTTAAGTTCAGATAATTTATCCTTTTCGTTACTTAATCGCACTTCCTTTAAAGGCCACGTAATTATAACTGATTTACCCGATTTAGATAAAACATTGATAAAAATAGATGCCCAACATCTTTCAACTTATTATTATGATTTAAAGCAAATTCCAACATATCCGTTTAAAACAAATCAAAAAATCACCATTCCTGAAAATATAAATAAACTGGGCATAATTAACTTTAAAGGTAAAGCAGAAGGATTTATTAATGATTTATTGATAAATGGCACTATTAATACTGCTTTAGGGCAAGTTACTGCATATGCTACAATGAACACACTACCCAATAAAGAGCTTGCTTATAGTGGAGATTTTAAAACAGATAAATTTAATGTAGGAAGTTTTTTAGGTGCGAAAAATATAGGCGAGATTTCATTAAACGCAAAAATTAACGGAACTGGGACCGAGTTAAACACTCTGGAGGAAGAAATTGATGGTAAAATTCAATCAGTACAGTTTAACGAGTACACATATCATAATTTAGATATAAATGGCAATGTAAAAAAGAAACAGTTTAATGGAAATATTACGGCTAAGGACACCAATGCCACTTTCGATTTTATAGGAAATATAGATTTTACAAAAAAAATACCACAAGCACAATTTACAGCTAACATAAAAAAACTTGATTTATTTAAATGTAATTTGTACAAAGCAGATTCAATAGACGTAGTATCTGGCAACATAGCGCTTTCTATCAGTGGAAACACAATAGACGATGTAAACGGAACATTACGGGCAGATAAAATTCAGTTTATAAAATCTAACGGACTTGTAACACTTGAAAATACAGACCTTATTCTTGTACAAAATGAAACCGGAAATAATCTGCAAATGATTTCATCTGTAGTTGATGCAGAAGTTACTGGTAAATTTAAAATAAACACGTTGCAAAGAAGCACCGAAGATTTTTTGCATAATTACTTCCCGCTATTTTTCCCGGCAGAGAATAAAAGTAAAAAACAAAAATCAAATACAGATGAACTTGCATTTAAAGTGAGGATAAAAAATATTGAACCTGTTTCGCGTTTTTTTAATATCCCCTTGCAAATTAGCAATGGAAGTATGGTACAAGGCACATTTAATGCGCAAAATAATAAGCTTATGGTTACTGGCTTGTCTGATAAAATAGAATATGATAAAATCCCCGTTAAAGATTGGTTTCTTACCATAAGTACAACTAATAATCAAGTTTACTTTAACACAGGTTTTAGGCAAGTTGATTTAACAGATAGTATATACATTGGCAATTTTAATTTTGAAACACACGCGGCAAATAATAAATCCGATTTTTTACTTACATGGAATAATAATTCACAACGTAAAAACTCAGGAGAAATTGATGGCAAACTATTATTTACCAAAAACAGCTTCAATTTAGATTTAGGTAAATTTTTAATTTATGCCGAAGATAGTTTATGGCAAATGGCAAGTAATGATGAAATAACAATGGATTCAAAT
>JABDDQ010000052.1:10646-11034 GCA_013287545.1 Bacteroidota bacterium
GTTATTAATTTTCATAATTTAATTTTCTCAAATAATAATCAACTTGTAAAAATAGAAGGCAAAGTTTCTAAAGACCCTAAAGACCAACTATTAATTGATTTTCAAAACTTCAAACTAAACCAGTTAAATCCTCTTTTAAAACGAAATGGTGTCGATTTACAAGGTACATTAACCGGTACCGCAAATTGTGCCGATTTGTATAATAAATTTGTTTTTACAACTGCCTTAGGGTTTACTAAACTTCAAGTGAGCGGAACACCAATTGGTACCGGAGAAATAAATAGTTTTTTTGATAAAATTAAAAATCAGGTTTCACTAAATGGGTTTTTTAAACGAGATTTTGGCAAAATTTCAGAAAGTTCATACAATAATATCCAATTTGATGGAT
>JABDDQ010000052.1:11044-14304 GCA_013287545.1 Bacteroidota bacterium
CTATTACCCTTCTATAAAAGATACAAGTATAGATGTAGATTTGCATTTATATCAATTTGCGGTTTCTGCTTTACAACCAATTTTAAAAGGCATAATTACTTTTGATAAAGGCTCTATAACAGGTAATATAAACCTTAAGGGTAATTTAAAAAAGCCGGCTATTAGTGGGCTTGTTAAGCTTGACGAGGTGAAAAACCTTAAAATAGATTATTTAAACACTACTTACGAGGCTCAAGGAAAAATTCAGCTTTACCCGGGGCAAATAGAATTTCAAAACATTATTTTAACCGATCAAAATAAAAATACGGCAACTATTTGGGGGAATATATTTCATGATAATTTTTCAAACATGAAATTAGACTTTGATATAAACGCTAAAAAATTTATGGTGCTTAACACCACGGCTTTGCAAAGTAATATATATTATGGTAAAGCTTTTTGCACAGGCAATATTGGCATGTATGGCTCAACCGAATCTCTTACGTTTGATATTAATGTAAAAACAGAAAAAGGCACGCAATTTATTATTCCACTTTCAAATCCGAGCGAAGTAAGCGATAATGGTTATATACGTTTTGTAAAAATTGATAGTACCAATAAAAATAACATTACCAAAAGCGATTTATCAGGCATTAAACTTAATTTAAATTTAGAGGCCACACCCGATGCAGAAGTACAAATAATATTGGATGATAAAGGGGGAGATGGTATAAAAGCCAGAGGTAAAGGAAATATAAATATGAACATTAACACAAGTGGAAATTTTGAAATGTATGGCATATACACTATAACCGAAGGAAGCTATTTATTTACCCTACAAAATGTGATTAACAAAAAATTTGATATTGATGAAGGAAGCAACATACGTTGGAGTGGCGACCCTTACGATGCAGACATAAATATTGCAGCCACCTATAAACAGCGTACTTCATTGGCACCATTTTTTCCTGAGCAAACAAGCGACAATAGTTCATCAAATACTGCGGGTGGAGGAGATAACAATAAACGGTATCCAGTAAACTGCAAACTGTTTTTAAAAAATAAATTAATGAATCCTGATATTACATTTGGTATCGAATTACCAACGGTTAGTGAGGTGTTGCGCTCTCAGGTAATGGGTTATATTAATAATGAACAGGAGTTAAATCGTCAAGTATTTTCATTATTGTTACTGCGTAGTTTTGTTACTCCTTTAGCTTTGCGGCAAGGTGGTGTTAATGCGGGTAGTGCAGCGGGCAATAATGCTACCGAGATGCTTTCTAATCAATTAAACGGCATGTTATCTAAGTTTACAAAAGCGTTTAATTTAGGGTTTAATTATAGGCCAAGTTCTGCATTAAGTAACGAAGAGATTGATGTTGCCTTATCAACACAGCTTTTTAACGATAAACTAACTGTTGATGGAAACGTAGGGGTTAACAACAATGCAACAACAAAAACAAGTACGCTTATTGGCGATTTAAACGTAGATTATAAACTCACTAAAGATAGTAAGGTACATGTAAAAGCGTTTAATAGGAGCAATGATAACTTTCAAATAGCTACGCTTGGCGGCCAGTTTACACAGGGGGCCGGTATTTTTTATAGAGAAGAGTTTAATTCAATGACTGATTTTTTTCGCCGTATTTTAATTAAGAAACCTAAAAATACTCCAATAGTAAAATAGTAAGTTGGGCTACTTAAGGTAATAAAAAATTAAAACAAAAACTGCTGCTATGTTTGTAAAAAACATAAAATAGTAAAAGGGTTTTACTTCAATGTTTTTAATAAAAAGAAATAATAACGATAGTACAGAAGATATAATAATAAGTGGTAATAGTAAATATGTAATCGAACTGCTAACCAAATAAGTTTCATTTCTGTTTATATCGATTACTTTCTTCGGGTCATGTAGTAATAACGATTTTAAGATAATAACACTATCACGCACTTGTGGCTCTATACTTTCATTTGAAAGGAATAATTCAAGTTTTGGGTATCGTTGCGTTTGTATGGTTACATAAAAATCAGTCATAGTATGCTTATCGCTTTTTGAATAATTCACTCTATAACCATTTGTAATTATATCTTTTTCCTTAAGGTAGGGGAGAGACCAATCAATAAATATTAGTTGTGCTATCCATAAAAAAACTATACAGCTTTTTTTTGCCAGGTTATAAATTTTAGTTTTATAAAGATGCGATATCTCTTTATGCTTTTCGTGTTGTTTGCGCGTAAAAATTTCACGGGCTCGTTCAAGCCTTTCTTCTATCGAAAGGTTTTCTTTACGCGGCATGGTTATTTTTGAACTATAAATAAAAGGGCTCGTAATTTATTTAAACCTCCCCAAGTGCCGGGTATAATAAATGAAGTAATTTCTTTATTCAACTCAATACTATAAATTTCTTTATCATCTTTTGTTTCTGTCTTTGGCGAATTTGCTTTTTTCCCTCCCGATTTATACAAATATATTATTGAGTTTGAAACGGATTAAACTGCTGGGCAGCATAAACAGTATTCGTTAATCCTTCGTATAATATGGCAGAGTAACCTTCGGTGTTTTTTGTAATGGCTAATTTTACATTATTATTTTCGTCGTTACGGGTAGTGTTATAAATAATATACAAGGTATCATGTAATTTTATTTTTTCTGTAATATTCTGCTTATCAGGTGCTTTATAGTAAGTAGTTACTAACCCGGTGAATTTTAAAAGCGTATTTTTTTTTTGTAGAGTTACTTGTTTGCTTATTTGGGTGTTAAAAACAGAAGTTATAGTTACAGTATAATTATCGGCTTTAAGATTTGGGATAATCTTGGTCTTTTTTGTGTCTAATGAGTAATTAAAAGCGGTGTCTGCTGATTTAATATTTAATTCCTTCCAATAACTAAAACCATGGACAGATATTTTATCGTCTGTTTTTACTTCTAACTCAATATGTTTTATCTGCGCTTTTACTGAAAACGCAAATACAAGTAAAAGAAAAAAAAGTCTCATCTTTATTTTAATACGGCGGGGTTAACAGCCTCTACTGCTTTTATTTCTGGTACGGCACGTTTAATGGTTTCTTCTATGCCGGCTTTCATTGTCATAGTACTCATAGAGCACGATTGGCAGGACCCTTTTAACTCAACACGCACAATTAAATCGTCAGTAATTTCAATCAATTCCACATTTCCCCCATCTGCCACTAAATAGGGGCGAATAGTATTTAAAGCTTCTTCAATTTTCTTACGCATGATATACTTTTACGCCTACGAAGATAAAATAATAATTAAATGG
>JABDDQ010000052.1:14314-14606 GCA_013287545.1 Bacteroidota bacterium
TCATTATCTATAGCAAACTAAATCTTATATTTGAGAATTATATTCCTGTTTATTTTATAAATATGCAAACAACAAGCGTAGATGTTTTAGTTATTGGTGCCGGGCCTGCAGGATCGGTAGCCGCAAGTATCATAAACCAAAGTGGTTTAAAAGTACACATGGTAGAAAAGGAAAAGTTTCCTCGTTTTGTAATTGGCGAAAGTCTGTTGCCGCGTTCTATGGAAGCATTAAATGAGGCTAAACTTTTAGATGCTATTAAAGAACAAGGCTTTCAGGAAAAATTTGGGGCAAA